>DATFWU010000075.1:0-3857 GCA_035259005.1 Candidatus Eiseniibacteriota bacterium | reverse complement strand
TCTCGCCTTGCGGAGTCTTGAGCTTCCAGATCACGGGGACGCGCGGGCGGGCGATCTCCTCGATGCCCCAGAGCCGCATCTCGACCTGAGGCTCCCAGCGCGCGCGCACCGACTTCACGCGCCGGCCCCACTCGAGCTTGAGCTCGGCTTCGGTGGCCTGATCCTCCTGATCCTCGCTCTGGCCGCGGCGCCGGCGGCGCTCGCGCTCCTCGGCGAGACGCGTGTCGTAATAGGCGTTCACGCGCGCCAGGTCGCGATCGCGCGATTCCTCGCAGCGGCGGCGCCAGCGCTCGAGCCTGGGCTCGAGCACGCGATTCACCCACTCGACCAGATCGGACCACAGACGCCACGCTTCGTCGCGCGGCAAGTCGCTTCCCTGGATCTCCTCGTCGCCCCAGAAGACCTGGCTGCCGGCCGGGATCCCGTCTTCGAGCTTCCAGGCGCGGCGGTCTTCGATCTCCAGGAAATCGAAGCGCGGCCCGCGCGGATCGGCCACGATGGTGCGAAGCTCCTGCTCCGCCATGCCGCCGTGGTACGTGAGGGTGGCGTGGAACACGAGCTCGAGCGTCCAGCGCTTCTCGCCCACGGTGTGGCCCGAGGTGCGCGCGCCGTGCACCGGGAAGCCCTCCCGGGCGAGCGCTCCCACGTCGACGTCGGGGACTTCGGCCATGTGCGTGCGCGCCACGTGGCCCCGCCCCCGCCCGAGATCGAGCAGGGCCAAGCCAAGGCGGCTTCCGGGCGCGGTGAAGAGTCCACCGCGCGGCAGGATGGCGCGCTCGCTGTCGAAGACGAGGCGGGCCGTCGTGCGCCGCAGGCGCTTGGCCAGCTCGGGATCGAAGGTGGCGCTGTAGTCTCCGTTGTCGAGCGCGGTCACGCTGCCGCCGCGGGCGCGCACGAAGTCGACCACGAAGTGCTCGAAGGGAGTCTCCTGGCGCGGCGGAGCGACGGGCGCCACGGGCTCGGCCGGCGCCGCCGGCTTGGCGCCCGCGCGCGGCTTCGGGGCCTTCGCCGGTTTCCCCGCTTTCGCGGGCTTCGCCGCGGCCTTGGAGGGGCGGCGGGCCGCCGCCTTCTTGGGACTCAACTCTTTTCCTCGGTCGGAAGCAGCGCTTTCTGCAGCTCCTGTTCCTGCAAGTAACGCTTGCGCGCCTGCGACAGCCGAGTCGCGAACTCGGTGTAGCGATCCTGACGCGCCGCCGAATCGCCACCCTCGAGCCAGATGCGGAAGATCTCGTCCTCGAACGAGCCCTCCGGATTCCAGTGGCCGAGGATCTCCTCGACCTCGCCCACCACCATCTCGAAGAGCTGGATCTTCTTTTCCAGAATCTCGATCACGTACGACTCGATGGTGCCGCGCGCGACCAAATTGTGGATGTAGACGTCGCTGGTCTGGCCCAGCCGGTGCACGCGGCCGATGCGCTGCTCGACGCGCATCGGGTTCCAGGGCAGGTCGTAGTTGACGACGTGATGGCAGAACTGGAGGTTTCGGCCCTCGCCGCCGGCCTCGGTGGAGATCAGGAAGGGCACCTTGGTGCGGAAGATCTCGAGCGCTTCTTCCTTCTCCTGCCAGTCCTGCTCGCCGTGGTAGAGCACGGCCTGCAGGCCGGCCGCCGCCAGCGCTTCGGCCAGGAGCTCCTGCGTGCCGCGGAACTGGGTGAAGACGATCGCCTTCTCCTTGAGCCCCGACAAGAGGTGGACGAGAGCTTTCACCTTGCGGCTCTCGTGGATGGCGGCCGCGCGCCGCGCCAGCTCGTTGAGGCGCGTGGTCTCGAGCCCCGAGCTCGCGCGCTCGGCCAGACGGCGCAGGGTGCCCGCGGCGGCCGCGGTGCTCGAGCCCATCTCCTTCTGCAAGACGACCAGCGTGAAGTACCACTGCTGGCGCACCTTCTCGTCGCCGCCTTGGATGGTGCGGATGACGAAGTCGGAGACGTCGGCGTACAGGTTCGCCTCCTCCTCCTCCAGCTCGACCGGGATCGTGCGCACGTGGCGCTTGGGAAACTTGATGTGGGTCTGCGCGCGCTGCGAGCGCACCATGACGTTGGACAGTAGCTCGCGCAGCTTCTCCACGTTCTGCGGCCGCAAGCGATCGCCCGAAGTCATGAACTCGCGCTTGAACTGCGCGAAGGTGCCGACCGCGCCCGGGCGGATCAGGGTCACCAGGTTGTAGAGCTCGCGCAGATCGTTCTGCACTGGCGTGGCGGTGAGCAGCAGCAGATAGCGCGCGCCCAGCTCGTTCACGAACTTCCAGCCCAGCGTCAGGTGGTTGCGCAGGCGGTGCGCCTCGTCGACCACGACGAGATCGTAGCCGGCGTGGCGCACGCGCTGGCGATGGCGCTGATGCCGCGCCGTCTCGAGCGAGGCGATGATGAGCGGATGCTGGCCCCAGGCGCCGTCGGCCCCGCGCGACACCAGAAAGTCGAGCTCGAACTTCTCGCGCAGCTCCTCGGCCCACTGCTCGACCAGCGAGGCCGGCACCAGCACGAGCACGGTGCGCACGAGCCCGCGCAGCAAATACTCCTTGAGCACGATGCCGGCCTCGATGGTCTTGCCGAGGCCGACCTCGTCGGCCAAGAGCCCGCGCCCGCCCAGGTCGCGCATGATGCGAAGCGCCGCCCGATGCTGGTGCGCGAAGCGCTCCACGCCGCGCAAGGAGTCGATGGTGATGAGGCGGTCGGGCGCCGCCCAGGCGCTGAAGCGCTCGGCCCGCACGCCGGCCTCGAACAGCTCGGCGCCCACGCGGTCGTTGTCGAGCCAGCGTTCGACCAGCCCGCGCGACTCGGGCGTGGCCTCGATGAGGAGGCGCGACGGGTAGGCCGCCGGCTCCTCGTCCGGCGACTCGATCCGAACCATCCCGGACGCTGGCGCACCCGCGGACGATCCCTCGCCCGCCGCTGCCGTCGCAGCGCCGCCCGCCGCCGTCTCGTCCTCGGCCAGCGGCCAGCGCACGCGGCCCGAGAGCCGCTTGAGCTCGGTTCCGAATACCACCTCGATCACGTCCGACGCGCGCCCGTGGCGCACGTCCACGACCAGCCCCTCGCCGAACTGCGGATGCTTGATCCGCTGCCCGACGCGGTAGCCTTCGTGCTCGTCGTGTCCGAGGTGTTCCGCTTCTTTCATGTTCCTCAAACCCCTTCCCTGGTCTCTCCTATTTCGACGTGTAGAAATGGAGGCCGAGCCCCGCCTCGACGCCGTGCGTCAGGGTCGTGGCCCCGTTCTCGTCGCTATGGATGAGCCCGTTGTAGCGGGCGCTCAGCTCGAACGTGAGGCTTCGCTTCCACCAATACTCGGCGCCGGCTCCCAGAATGATCACGCCGCCGTCGCCGGGGAAATCGATCTCCGAATCGTTCAGCTTGCGCCGCGTCTGCAGGAGACCGGCGCCGATCATCAAGTACTGCGGCGTGCGCTTCCGGGTCTGAAAATAGTTGTAGTACTCGATCGAGGTCGTGATCGCGTTCAGATACTTGGGAGCGAACTCGCTCACCGAGTCGACCTTGGCGTCGTAGCGCTGCGTCTCGAAGGAGATGCCCACCGCCTGATCCTCGGCGAAGCGGTAGCGCACGCGCACGGCAAGCGCAGGGCCGTGATTGAATTCGTCCCCGAAGCCCGACGTTCCGACCAGTGTTCCGTATTCGCCCTGCATGCCCAACGACAGCGTTCCCTCGCGCACCACGCGCGGGCGGAAGCCGGTAGGCGGAGCCGGAGGCGGCTGCGACGTGTCCTGCGCCCGCGCCGTCGACGCGGCCAGGGTCATGGCCAGCGCCCCCCACATCCACCACCGTCTCTTGGATGCACCAACCCCCTCGATGCGATCGAAAAACATCCAACCTCCTGGGCGGGCGACGGTCCCACCGTGGTCTAGG
>DATFWU010000074.1:0-20237 GCA_035259005.1 Candidatus Eiseniibacteriota bacterium | reverse complement strand
TCCCCTCGTTGGGCATTCGACCGCCTCCCACGTAGAACCACGTAGTTGAGGACAGCTCCAGACTGCCCATGAGCGTCGGATCTGCCGCTTGTCTGCCCCTGATCTGCCCGTGCATGAACGTCGCCTTACGTACAAAGGACGACAAACAGATGCGTTGCCGTAAGCAGGCGCATGAGCCATACTCTTCTGGAATCCTAACTTTTCCACCTTAAGGTACATGCCATGACCTTCCCCCCAACGCGGCTCCAATTGTTATGACACTTCCGCTGGGTTGGCGACCGCTCGAGCGAATGCGCTGGGTGTCTGCTTGCCCAGCGATCCGTGCGGCCGCACTTCATTGTAATCCACTCGCCACGCTTCTATGGTTCGACTTGCATCCTCTAAGCTCGTGAACCAGCTTTCGTTCAAACACTCGTCACGCAGCCGGCCATTGAAGCTCTCGACAAATGCGTTCTGCACCGGCTTGCCTGGCTGGATGAACTGAAGCCCGATACCACGGCAATGGGCCCAGGCGTCGAGCGTGCGGCCCGCGAACTCTGGTCCGTTGTCGCACACGATCTGCTTCGGCAATCCACGGGTTCCCGCCAGACGCTCCAACACGCGAACTACGCGCTCCCCAGGCAAGGACATGCCCACTTCGATCACCGGACATTCTCGGGTGAAATCATCGACCACGGTGAGCGCCCTGAATCGACGACCATCGGCGAGCGTGTCGCTCACGAAGTCCATGCTCCAACGGTCATTGGGACCTTGTGGCGCGACGATCGGTCGCCGCGGGACCGCCACGCGCTTACGCTTCCTGCGGCGCACTTGCAGGCCTTCCTCGCGATAGATCCGCTCCACTCGCTTGTGATTGTCCCGCCAGCCCTCGCGTCGCAACAGCACGTAAAGGCGAGGGCTACCCCAACGCGGCCTCTGCACCGCCAAGCTCTGGAGCTTCACCCGCAAGGGATGATCCGGTGAGCGCCGTGAGCGATAGCGACAGCTCGAGCGCGCCAGGCCCACGAGCCCGACAGCTCGTCGCTGGCTCAGTCCGGCGGACTGCTCGACGTAGTGGACGGCCGCCCGCCGGCGCGCGACCGTCAGGAGTATTTTTTTATTAGGTCCTTGAGGATCTGGACGTCCAGGGCTTGCTCAGCCACCAATCGCTTCAACCGTCGATTCTCTTCTTCCAGCTCCCGCAATCGCTTGGCTTCCGAAACCTCAAGATCTCCAAACTTCCGGCGCCAGCGGTAGAGCGTCTCTCGTGAAATCCCGTGCCGGCGGATGAGCTCTGTCGTGCTCGCCCCGGCACGCGACTCCTTCAGAATTCCGACGATCTGCTCTTCGGTGAATCGACTCCGGCGCATCCAGGCCTCCTCGCCTTTCGGCGGCGCGGAGTACCATAACGCCTGGATCAGCTTTGTGGGGGAAGGTCAAGGTTACTGACCTTTGTAGACTTCCTGATCAGGCGTTGTCAGACGGAGGAACTTACAAGATTCAGATCCGTGACGTTGGATCTTATCAAGCCAGCTTCGATCAGTTGAGCATGGGCGTTGTCGACCACGACCCGAGCACTGTCGCGATCGCTGGCCCCAATATGGTCTATGTCGGCACACTTGATTCTGTCGGGAGCGTTACAGATGTCACGGGCAAAGAAACGACAGGGTTGCCCGTGGATTCAACCTCCACTTTCGACGCGCAGTCGGCTCAGTATCTGCTCGTGGATCTCGGGGACTCCTCGTCCAGGCCTGCCTTGGTGATCGAATCGAGCGGAGGCGTGTCCGGGGCGCAGCCAGATTCTACCGGGATTATAGTGCAAAAGCCGGTGCAGTACGGTGGATGGGAGACGATTGCCACTGTGCATCCCCGTCGCGAGTTTGATCAGAGTGTGGTCGATGCTCTGGGCAATCGGACGCTACGAGTCGTGTTTATGCGCGACTACAAGATTAGGTCGCTTCAGAGGCTAACCATTGCGTCTACCGTGGTGCCACGGCCACTGACACTTGTGAGTGCGAGTCAAACGAATGTCGGCGGGGTTAAGGATGCGATTAACGCAAGCGGTGGCGAAGAAATCACGGTCAATCCCGGAGATACTGTGAGTGTCGAATACGGCGGAGTACCGCCAGAGGAAGGCAAGGTTCGAGATCTCTTCCTAATCGCAACAGGCGCCTACTCAAACCCTGCTACTACTGGTTCCTCGATTGGACCGGGCATGCCAGTAATCGCAGCCACGCCGACGTACCAATTTGCGCTCGGTGCAGCTCACCCAAACCCCAGCTCCGGCACGGTGGCCTTTAGCTTCACGATGGCCCAGCAAGGCCCCGCACAGATCCGCGTCTACGACGTTGCTGGCCGGTTGGTGAAGACGCTCGCTAGCGGGACGGCCGAAGCCGGACCGCACGACCTAGTGTGGAACGCGACGGATGACGGCGGCCGCCGCGTAGGAGCTGGCGTCTACTTCTACCGCATGGATGCTGGCTCGTGGCGGAGCCAGCGGAAGGTCGTGTTCTTGGAGCGGTGATCGCCCAGAACAGTGCGCGGGATTGCGGGCTCGAGCTTCCCGGCTCGGGGCCCGCCGCGTTCGAGGCCATTTGACGCTTGCTCGGCCTCGCCGTAGCCTGCGCACGTGGCCAAGAATCCAGCTACCAGTTCTAGCGGTGGTTCAGAGGAGTGCTCTTCGAAAGACCTGACCGGGCGAAGGTCAGCATGGCTTCTCTGGTATCTGCCCATCGCCCTCATAATCGTCGGCTCGAGCTGGAATCGGGGCAGAGCGTGGTTATGGCTGCCGGCGTTTGTTGTGATGGGCGTGGGTTGCCTGGCAAACGCAGCCCGGTGCGGGCGAATCCATTGCTATGTAACGGGGCCTCTGTTCCTTCTCGCGGCCGTCTTCGTCGCCATGTCGGCATTCGGGATCGTTCCGCTGCGCCCGGGTCCGTTCCTGCTCGTGGTCTTTGGTATCAGCTGCCTCGCTCTGTGTGCGGAGATTCCACTAGGCAGGTACAGGAAAAGCTGAAGCCTTCAATTGGGTCTCAGGCGCTGGCCGTCTTCCCCAGCCCATGCGCTACCCCTCGCCCAAGAGGCGCTCGATCTTCGCCTGGTCGAACCCCACCATCGTGTCGCCATTGATCTGGAGCACCGGGGTGGTCATGTAGCCGAGCTTGCTCAGATCGTCGAACGCAGCCGCGTCGGTGCTCACGTCGCGGTCCTCGAACGGCACACCCCTCGAGCGAAGGAACTCCTTCGTCCGCTGGCAGAACATTCAGCCGGGCTGGCTGTAGATCACGATGCGCTTCGTCATTACGGCGTTCTCGATGCCGCGCGCTCCAAGGCGAGCCGAAGTCGATCCACCGAGGGGGTCGGTCGGAGGCGGCCAGCCTCATCCCCGTAAAGCCGACAGCTTGCACCCGTCGGTGCCTCGAGACCTTCGACATCCGCTCCGTCGATCAGGATGGTGGGCGAGCCCCACCGCCGCAGCGACTCGGGGGTCTCGGGCGCGTTCGTATCGACCTCTTCGACGGGCGCCGCGATCTCCGGAGCTGCTAGTGCGGACCTCAGCGTATCGCGCGCAGCCTCCGCATTCGGACATCCGGCGAAAGTCAGCAGTTGAACCTTCATTGGCCACGCTCCGCCCTGGCGTGGTAGCCAGCCCTTTCCAGGGCAGCGATCAGTGGCTCGGCCCTTGGCGCTACGACCACCCGAACCTGAGCCTGCTTCCGTTCGAAGCTGACGGCGGCGCCGAGGACCCCGGGCACTTTGAGCAGCTCGCGCTCGATTTCGCCCTCACAGGCGATGCAGGTCATCCCCTCCACGCGGAGGGTGACGACGGTTGAGCCGGCGCCGAATGCCGGGAGGGGAGAAGACTGTCTGCCGAGTCGCGCGCCCCAACTCGGATACGTGGCGAACCCGACAGCAAGGATAGTCACGAGCCACAGGGCGACCCGCTGGCCACGCCGGCTGTCGGGACGAGCGCAGGACCCCCCAGACCCGCAGACCTGGGGGCCGCTCGGGCGGTACGCCAAGTAGAACCCGAGAGCGATGAGAGCGGCCGACAGACCGAGGAACCACGGTCGCAGGGGCGCGAGGGCGGCAGCGAGCCCCAGGGATCCAAGCCCGACCGCGCCCAGCACGAGGGGTCCGATGCAGCAGATCGACGCCAACAGCCCAGCGAGCAGAGACCCAACAAGGGCACTACCCTGCTTCACGGCGCCCTGCCTCACACCTTGAGGTAGTGTCGCGGGCTCGCCTTGAGCTTCTGCGCGCATTTGTCGCAGCAGACCACGTACTCGTCCTTGGCGATGCGCACGCGTGGGCGGCTAGCGTCCACGGCGAAGACGACGCCGCTGACCGGGCACTGGGTGAGCCGGCCTGCCTGGGCGCCGGGCTGAGCCTGCACGTCCTTGGAGTCGTACTTGAGCTTCGTGGCGCAGGCGAAGCGGCATACCCCCGACATCACAGGATCAAAGTTGCCTGCGATCTTCCCGTGCGGGTTTTCGCACGTGACCGTGGCGGCCCCCTTGGCGGGGCTGCACGAACTCTGCGCGCTGGCTTTCTCGGAGGTACCGCAGGACATGCTGCACTTCTCAACCGCCGACACAGCGTACGCGCCGAGGCCAAGTGCGACGGCGACTCCGAGAGCAAGGATCGATCGGCGCATGGGGGTCTCCCTTCTAGACCTGGCGGAGCAGGGTCGTCAGGGCTCCGGTCAGCCCAACCAGCGCCTCCTGCCCCTTGCCGGTCTGAACACAAGTGCGGACACACGTCTCCATGTGTCCCTCGAACAGCTTGACGATCGCTTGGGTCGTGGCCGCCCGCACGGCCGCGAGCTGCGTCATGAGATCATCGCAGGATTCGTTGTCGGTGAGCATCTGGCGGACGGCGTGGACGTGTCCCTCGATGCGCGCGAGGCGATGTTCGAGGTCAGTCCTCGTGGCCTTCGAAAGGTAGGCCGAGGAGGTGCTCTTGAGCTTCTTCGAAACGGTCTTAGCCGGCACGGGTTCCTCCTTGCCCAGAGCGTGGCACATCCCCCCGGGGGGGATGCAAGAGATAGGAAGCCACTTCGCAATCACTTCACTTCCTGACCCGACCCGACGCGCCAACGGCTGATCAGGGCGGCCGCCGCGTCGGCGCCGGCGTGTACTTCTACCGCATGGATGCGGGGAGCTGGAGGAGCCAGCGGAAGGTTGTGTTGTTGGAGCGGTGAATGCTCCCGGTGAGGGGCTGGATCAGGGGCTCGGGCTTCGCCGCTCGGGCCCGCTTCATTTGGGCCGTTTGACCGTTCCTCGAGTCGGCCGTAGCCTTGTCCGAAATTGCCTTATAGCATTCGGAGGACTCTGACCAGATCATGGCCTACGACCAAGCTCTTGCAGCCCGCCTTCGTGACCTGCTCGCTGACGAGCGGGGAATCACCGAGAAAGAGATGTTCGGCGGCATCGCCTTTCTACTCAACGGCAACATGTGCGTCAGTGCGTCGGGCAGGGGTGGCCTGCTGGTGCGCATTGCACCGGCGGATTCCAAGGCCGCCCTCACCAAACCCCACGTGACGCTCATGAAGATGGGCGGGCGCTCTATGGCGGGTTGGATAAGGGTGGCGCCCGATGCATTGAAGTCCAAGCGCGAGCTTGAGTCGTGGGTCCATCGCGGCGTAACCTACACGAAGACTTTGCCCCCGAAGTGATCTTGGTGACTCGTGGCTGAAATGAAACTGGCTCCGGAACAACGGGAGGTCACAATCACCTACCGTGTCCCGGAGCCTATCGTTATGAATCACGTGGTAGCGGGGGCAGGATTTGAACCTGCGACCTTTGGGTTATGAGCCCAACGAGCTACCGGACTGCTCCACCCCGCATCAAGTCAAGCGGAGAGTAGGGGAGGGGGGCCCAAGTGTCAACCCGGGGCCGGTTTCGGGGCGTCGGGGAGCCCTTCCGCCGCGCCGTTGATTCCGGTCGCTTCCCTCGCTATGCTGCCGGTCCGTTGCCCGAGGAAAATTGATTCCCCCTTGCCTCTTCGATTCCCCGTCGCTGGAGGAAGCCAAGTGCAGGCTGGACGGCCACCCGCCCGGATCCAGACATTTGTTGCCTTTGCGATTTTCGCCGGACTGGTCTTTGCCGTTGGGGTGGCACATGCCGACGAGCAGCGCGCTTCACGGCTCGGACTCGCCCTCTCGGGGGGCGTGACGTCGCTCGATCCCAACCTCATCAACGACGGCATCGATAAGGTGAACAACAGCGTGCGTGTGCTCGGCGAGGAGAACAACGCGTTTCCCGCACCGATCGGGCACATCAAGGCGTCGGCCCTCTTCCAGGCCGAGGCGCGCTTCTTCGTTTCCGACAAGATCGTGGCGGTGGCGGGCTTCGGACGCATCAAGTCGACGTCGTCGCAGGAGCTGCTCCCCGGCGCCGGGCGCCGCCTGCTCATGGAAGGCCAGATCTTGGGCGTGCCGCGGCACATCGGGATCGACTACTACTTCGCCCCCAACACGCGTGCCGACGTGACCTGGCGTCCTTTCGTGGGCGGCGGCTTCATGGACATCGTGGAAGCGCACGGGCGCGTGGGCGCCGAGTTCGACGCGCCCGACACGAGCGTGGTGCAGTTCCAGCGCTCGCGCGGCGAAGGTCCGGGCTACTACATCGAAGGTGGCATCCATCTCATGCTGCCGGGGCGCTACTCCTTCATCGGCAGCCTCAACTACCACCACGTGAAGGCGAACCGGCTCACCCTCTACGACGCGCAAGGCCACACGGACGGGATCCTGCTCGATCCCAACGGCGAGGCGGCCGTGCTCGATTTCTCGGGCCTCGCGCTCAAGGTCGCGCTCAACATCAATATTCGAAACAAGTTCTAGATCGGGCGGAAAGCGCGGTACGAATCAGGGCGCGGACCTACGGGGTCTGCGCCCTCATCGTATCGGTGCCGATGTAGTAGACGATCTCGCCGGGGCGCGCGTAGTTGTGGCGCTCGCGGAGAATGCGCTCGGCCTGCTCGTCGGTGAGCTCTTTTTCGTCAGGCACCCGGTCCTTGGCGTCGCTGTAGGCGATCTGCGCTTCCGCGTACTGGTTCGCCAGGTGATCGCGATCGGTCTTGAGCTTGAGCAGCTTGAGCACGGAGTGGTCGCTCAGAAAGATCGCCCACAGCCCCCACGCCGCCACGCCCAGCATCACCCAGCGCCGCCAGCGCGCGCCCTCGGGCGTGGGCACGCGGTATCGCAACAGACGCTGTCTCGCGAGACGGACTCCAATGTCCTTCATGAGCGGTTCCTCGCCGTCGCGGGGGCGGGTTTGCTCGTGGGCTTCTTGCCGGAGAAGGACTTCAAGCCGCGGAACTGGGCGTCGTCGCCCAGGATCTCCTCGATACGGAGCAGCTGGTTGTACTTGGCCATGCGCTCGCCGCGCGAGGCCGAGCCGGTCTTGATCTGGCCGCAGTTGGTGGCCACGGCGAGATCGGCGATGGTCGTGTCCTCGGTCTCGCCCGAGCGGTGCGACACCACGTTGGCGTAGGCGGCCGAGCGCGCCATCTCCATGGTGTCGAGCGTTTCGGTGAGCGTGCCGATCTGGTTCAGCTTGATGAGGATGGCGTTGGCCGCGCCGCGCTCGAGCCCCATCGCCAGGCGCTTGGGATTGGTCACGAAAAGATCGTCACCCACGAGCTGCACGCGCTCGCCCAAGCGCTCGGTCAGCGCCACCCAGCCGTCCCAGTCGTTCTCGGCGAGGCCGTCCTCGATGGACACGATGGGATAGCGCGAGCACAAGCCGGCGTAAAACTCGACCATGTCGTTGGCGGAAAGAGCGCGCCCGCCCTCGCCGGCCAGCACGTAGCGCCCGTCCTTGTAGAACTCGCTCGCCGCCGGATCGAGGGCGATGGCGATCTGCTCGCCCGCCTCGTAGCCCGACTTCTCGATCGCTTCCATGAGCAACTTGAGCGCCGCTTCGTTGGAATCGAGATCGGGCGCGAAGCCACCCTCGTCGCCCACCCCGGTCGCGAGCTTTCGCCCCTTGAGCACGCCGTGCAGCGAGTGGAAGACCTCGACGCCGGCGCGCAAGGCATCCGAGAAGCGCTCGAAGCCGTGCGGCACGATCATGAATTCCTGGAGGTCGACGTTGTTGTCCGCGTGCGCCCCGCCGTTCAGCACGTTCATCAAGGGCACGGGCAGAACGCGCGCGTTGGTCCCGCCCAGATAGCGGAACAAGGGCAGCTCGAGCGCATGCGCCGAGGCGGACGCACACGCCAAAGAAACGCCCAGGATGGCGTTCGCGCCCAGGTTCGACTTGTTCGGGGTGCCGTCCAGCTCGATGAGGAGCCGATCGATCAGCGGCTGGTCGCGCCCATCCTCGCCCAGGATCTCGGGCGCGATGCGCTCGTTCACGTTCTCGACCGCCTGCTGTACGCCCTTGCCGCGGTAGCGCGTGGGGTCGCCGTCACGCAGCTCGTTGGCCTCGTGCTCGCCGGTCGACGCGCCCGAAGGCACGGCGGCGCGGCCGGTAATCCCGCCCTCCAGGAGGACGTCCACCTCGAGCGTGGGATTGCCGCGCGAATCGAGGATCTCGCGCGCGAGCACGGTGCGAATGAGCGTCAACGGACGGGGCCTCCGTCGCAAACGGCAGGAATGTGGGTCAAACAGGCGGGGGCAATCGGCGCACAAGCTACGGTGCGCGAAGCGGGGTTGTCAACCGCGGCGATGGACCACTATCTTCGGCGGGCGATGCGCGAACGGAAGCGTCCGGCGGATCGATGGATCGCCGCGTAGAGAGCGACGATGCGTCGTTGGTGGCCAGGACGCTGGCCGGCGACCAGAGCGCGTTCGCCGCGCTCGTCTCGCGCCACGAGTCCGACGTCTATCACCTGGCGCTGCGCTACCTGCGCCAGCGCGAAGACGCCGAAGACGTGGTCCAGGAAGCCTTCGTGCGCGCTTATCGTGCCCTCGCCCAGTACGACCCCCTGCGACCCTTCGGCGCCTGGATGCACGCGATCACAGCCCGGCTTTGCATCGATTTCCATCGCCGCCGCCGCGTGAAGACGGTGAGCCTGACCCGCCCCGAGGAGGGGAGCGCCTCCGAGGAGCGGGAGTGGGAGATCGCCGATCCCACCGAGGGCCCCGAGACCCTGATCGAGCGGGGGGACGAGGCGGCCCGGCTCGAGTCCCTGATCGACCGGCTGCCCCCCGATTACCGGCTGGCCATTCTTCTGCGCCACGCCCACGATCTCTCCTACGAGGAGATCGCCGAGGCCACGGGCGCCCCCATCGGCACCGTCAAAGCCCGTATCCACCGTGCCCGCAACCTTCTGCGGGAGTGGATCGAGGCCGGGCAGGGGCCAGAGGGCGAAGTGGACAAAGGGGCCGAATCGGGCGATTTGCCCGACGAAAAAAACACAAGCAGGACGCATCCTGGACGACCCATCTTTCGTAAGGAGGATCGATGATCGGCCCGAATCGCCATCCGTCCGGCCTGCTGGCCGAGTTCGCCGAGGGGACGCTCGCCGTCCCCCAGGCGGAGCGGGTGTCGCACCACGTCTCGTCCTGCTCGGAATGCGAGCAGGAGCTCGAGCGCTGGCAGGAGCTGTATCAGTCGCTGAGCCGCATGCGGCGCCCCCGGGTGCCGGCGGCTCTCCACGCCCGCATCCTCGAAGCCGTGGCGCACGAGGTCCCCGTGCCGGCTTCGGTATGGGCGGCCCAGGCCAGCCGGCGCCGCCGCTGGATGGCGGCCCTCTCCTGGGCCTACGCCTCGGGGGTGGCGATGGTGGCGGCCTCGATCATCGGGCTCGCCTTCGTCCCGGCCGTGCGCGAAGCGGTGGGCACCTCGTTCGCCCGCCTCTCGACCGCCGGGCTTCGCACCGGGCTCTCCTTCGTCGACGTGGTGACCTTCCTGACCCAGAGCTACTTCTCGCTCATGAAGGTGCTCTCGGAGCGCTTCGAGTGGATGCGCGTCGTCGGCCGGGCTCTCGAGACGCTCGGTGGCGTGGCCCAGATGCAGATCGCCGTCATCGCTCTTCTCGTGCTGTTCACCGTCGGTTTCTCGTACGTCTTCGTCCGCTTCCTCCACCAGCGCGACCAAGATCGGGAGGTGTCCCATGTCGGCCTTCTCGTCGCCTGATCGCCTGGCTCGCGATCGCTGCCGCGGCGCGCGGACGAAGGCGCTGCGTCAGCTCCTCGGACCTGTCCTTCTCCTTCTGGCGTTCTCCGCGACCGCGGAGGCGCGCACCCGCTCGCACACGGTCGTCCGCAGCAATCAGGGCAGCCTCGACGTCGTGAGCTCGACGGGCGACACGACGCACGTCGACCGGGTGACCGGCGTGACCATCAGCGGCGATGGCATCCGCATCCAGGGCGGTCGTCAGCGCACGATCCGCGTCGAGCGCCACGGTATTCCCCGCGACCTGAACATCGACATCGACGTCGACGACAGCACGCTGGGCTACGGACACCACGGCTCGGGCGACATCGTGCAGATGTTCCAGGACGTGCACGTTCCCAAGAACACGTCCGTGGACGGCGACGTGGTCTCGATCTTCGGCAACGCGGACATCGAAGGCCGCGTGGCCGGCCAGGTGGTCACGGTCTTCGGCGACATCGATGCGGCCGACTCGTCGCACATCGGCGGCGACGTGGTCACGGTGGGCGGCGTCCTGCGCGCCGCTCCCACGGCCGAGATCCAGGGCCAAACGGTCTCGGTGCCAGTCTTGGGCGGCAAGCCGCGCATCGCGCGCTGGCTGCCGGGTGCGGCCATGTTTGCGGCCGTCTTCTTCTTCGTGCTGCTTGGCGCGCTCATCGCGCTTCTCTTCCCCGACCGGCTCGTACGCGTGGCCAGCACGGTGTCGCGACGCACCTTCCTTTCCTTCGTGCTCGGGTTGCTCGCTTTCCCCGCGCTGCCCGTGGTGGCCGTCGTCCTCTGCATCACGGTGGTGGGGATTCCGGTGGCCGTGCTCCTCTGCTTCCTCTTCCCGGTGGCGGCGTTCGTGGGCTACGTGGCCTCGTGCGCGCTCATGGGGGCGAGGATCTCGAGGCAGGACGTGGCGAGCCCTCCGGTGTGGCGTTCGGTGATCCTCGGGCTCGCGTTCGTCGGACTCTTCTTCGTGGTCGGAGGGGTGCTCACCAACATCACCTCGGGCGGCGTCCTGCGCGTCCTCGGCTTCTCGTTCTTCGGCTTGGGGCTCCTCATCGCCTCGATCAGCTCGCTCCTGGGTCTGGGCGCGCTCTTGATCTCGCGCCTGGGCGAGCCGGAGCGTGAGCCCAGGCCGCTCGGCACGCCCTCGCCGACGCCGGGATTGCCCGCGACCTACGCCCCGCCAAGCGCTTGATGACCTGGGCCGGGGGCGATTGACCCCCGGCCCGCTGTATTCCTACACTTAAGTACGAAATGGAGGGGGCGCCCGGGCGGGCGCCCCCGTCCGCAATCCACCATGGAGGAAACGGCCGATGCGGGAGGGTACGTGTCGCCCGCAAAACTCGGACAAGGGCACCCGAAGGTCACGGACCTCATCGGGCGCACGCCGCTCGTGGATCTCACGCGCGTGGCCGTGCTCAAGCCCGGCGTTCGCCTCCTCGCCAAGCTGGAGAGTAAGAACCCCGGCGGCTCGGTAAAGGATCGCCCCGCCTGGGGCATCGTCCGCGAAGCGCTCGCCGACGGCCGGCTGGGCAAAGGCCAAACCCTCCTCGACGCTACATCCGGAAACACCGGCATTGCCTACGCCATGCTGGGCGCGGCTCTCGGATTCCGCGTGCGCCTTTGCTTGCCTGCGCAAGCGAGCGCCGAGCGCCGCGCCATTCTCGCCGCCTACGGCGCCGAGGTCGTGCTCACCGATCCGATGGAAGGAACGAACGGGGCCATCCGTGAAGCACGCCGCCTGGCCATGGAATCAGGTCCGGAAGTCTTCTACGCCGATCAATATTCCAATCCGGCCAACTGGCGCGCGCACTACGACACGACGGCGGTCGAGATCCTGGAGCAGACGGCGGGCGAGGTGACGCACTTTGTCGCCGGGCTCGGCACCACGGGCACGCTCATGGGCGTGGGGCGGCGCTTCACGCGCGAGCGCCCTGGGGTGACCTTGGTGGCCGTGCAGCCCGACGCCGCCTTCCATGGCATCGAAGGGCTCAAGCACCTGCCGACCGCGATCGTGCCCGCGATCTACGATCCCACGGTGCCCGACGAGCAGATGGCGGTATCGACCGAGGAAGCACTTCGCACCGCGAACTTGCTGGCGCGGCGCGAAGGCGTTCTGGCCGGTATTTCCTCGGGGGCGGCGCTCGCGGCCGCGCTGCGCGTGGCGCAGGAAGTCGATGAAGGGACGATCGTCGTGCTCTTCCCGGACGGCGGCGAGCGCTACACGAGCCACGGCTTGTGGGAGCGCCCGGCGTGAGCCTGGTCATGGCGCGCGAGCACATGGAACGCATCGGCCGGGAGGGGAGAGCCTCGTATCCCGAGGAGTGCTGTGGGTTCTTGCTCGGCGAGTGGCGTCCGGACGGCAAGCAGGTGCGCGACGTGAAAGCCGTCGACAACGCGCGCACCGACTCGCCCCACAATCGTTATCTCATCCCGCCCGAGGTCTTCTTGCGCGTGGAGAAGGAAGCGCGCGAGCGTGCGCTCGAGGTCGTGGGCTTCTATCACTCGCATCCCGACGTGGAGGCGCGGCCCTCGGCTTTCGACCGCGACCATGCGTGGTCCGGCTACAGCTACGTGATCGTGAGCGTGCGGGGCGGCGTGCCGCACGAGACACGCTCCTGGGAGCTGCGCCCGGATCGCACGGCTTTCGACGAAGAGGGGCTCTTCGTCGCCGAGATCGCCCCGACCGAATCGGGCCCGCAGGCATCCGAAGGGTGAGACCTTGGTCCTGGAGGTAGACGCGACATGGCCATTCGCATCCTGATTCCCACGCCGCTTCGGCCCTA
Source organism: Candidatus Eiseniibacteriota bacterium (assembly GCA_035259005.1). Lineage (GTDB taxonomy): Bacteria > Eisenbacteria > RBG-16-71-46 > RBG-16-71-46 > DASYSL01 > DASYSL01. Next base: position 7,375 of record DATFWU010000074.1, on the reverse strand, counting down.
CACCGGGCACAAGAACGCGGTCGACGTGGAAGGCGCGACGGTGGGCGAGGCGTTGCAGGCGCTCGCCGAGCGCCATCCCGACTTGCGCCGCCAGCTCTACGGCGAGGACGGCAGACTCCGGAGCTTCGTCGGCGTGTTCAAGAACGAAGACGACGTGCGCCACCTGCAGCGCGAGGCGACGCCGGTGAGCGAGCGAGACGTGCTCACCATCGTGCCCTCGGTCGCGGGCGGCGCCGAGGTCGACGCCGAGATGGCGCGCGAGGCGGCCAAGCGCTCGGGCAAGACCGAGCTTCCTTTGTCTCACGAAGAGATCCGCCGCTACAGCCGCCACCTCATCCTTCCCGAGGTCGGGCTCGAGGGGCAGCTCAAGCTCAAGCAGGCGCGCGTGCTGCTGGTGGGCGCGGGCGGCTTGGGCTCGCCCCTGGCCTTGTACCTCGCGGCGGCAGGCGTGGGCACGCTCGGCTTGATCGACTTCGACGTGGTCGACGAGTCGAACTTGCAGCGCCAGGTATTGCATGGCACGTCGCAGGTGGGGCGCGCCAAGCTCGCGAGTGCGCGCGAGCGCATGCGCGACATCAATCCGAACGTGAAGGTCGACACTTATGAGACGCGAATCAGCTCGGAGAACGCTCTCGACCTGGTGCGCCAGTACGATCTCGTGGCCGATGGCACCGACAATTTCCCCACGCGCTATCTGGTGAACGACGCCTGCGTTCTCGCGGGCAAGCCCAACGTGTACGGATCGATCTTCCGCTTCGAGGGCCAGGCGTCCGTGTTCGCCCATCCGGACGGACCGTGCTACCGCTGTCTCTATCCCGAGCCGCCGCCGCCGGGGCTCGTGCCCTCGTGCGCCGAGGGCGGGGTGCTGGGCGTGCTGCCTGGTGTGATCGGGCTCATCCAGGCGACCGAGGTGATCAAGCTCATCCTGGGGAAGGGCCAGCCCCTGGTGGGTCGCCTCCTCTTATATGACGCCCTCGACATGCGCTTCCGGGAGCTGCGTTTGAAGAAGGACCCGGCGTGTCCGGTGTGCGGAGAGAACCCCACGGTGCGCGAGCTGATCGATTACGAGGCTTTCTGCGGCATCGGCCCCGAGTCGCACGAGGCGCTGGCCGGCGTTCCCGAGATCACGGCGCGCGAGCTGGCCGAGCGCGTGGCCAAGGGCGACGATTTCGTGGTGCTCGACGTGCGCGAGCCACAGGAATTCGCTTTCGCCCGGATCCCCAATACCAAGCTCATCCCGCTCGGCGATCTGCCGGGGCGCATGTCGGAGCTCGACAGTGCCAAGGACCTCGTCGTCCACTGCCGCACCGGAGTGCGCAGCGCCAAGGCGGTCGAGATGCTCCAGCGCGCGGGCTTCCGCAAGGTGTGGAACTTGAAGGGTGGCATCGACGCCTGGTCGCGCGAAGTGGATCCGAGCGTTCCTCGGTATTGAGAGTCGGCCGCGGGGCCATCTATCGAGCGGAGAACTCCGGAGTTCGCCGCGTGGCGACTTCGTCGCCAAAGCCACTCAGCGTCGTCAGCACGGAGAAGAACGAGCGCGGGAGATGCGCGAGCGAGCCGGAGGGGAAGGGCCCGGGCCGGGAGTGCCCGTTGTGGCTCTGGTGGCTCAGGAAGTCTTCGATCTCGCGCAGGCTCTCGGGCGTGAGCGGACGCAGCGAAGCGGTCACGACCAAGTAGTAGCGATGGCCGTTGGTGAGCCTGGCGCGCGGCAACAAGGGCACGTACAGAGGCCGCATCAGCGAATCGGCGACGTCGGTGAGCGAGCCCAGGTGATTCTCCTCTTCCATGCCGCGCGCCACGTCGAAGTCCTCGCCCCAGGCGTCGTAGCGGATCCGATACAGCAAGGACCGGCTCTCCACGAGCTGGTCGAACCAGCCGGCGCGGTCGCGCCACACGTCCACCGTGACCATGAGCGAGGCGGGCAGGGCGCGGTCCAGCGTCTCGCGCACGTGATCGCTGAAGAGCCCGCCCAGCTCGACCTCGGCCGACATCACTTCGCCCGTTTCCACCGCCCTCGCCTCACGCACCTCGATGGTCTGCGAGGCGCCGTCCGCCGTGTCCGGCGTGACCGCGGCGAGAAGGACGGTGAGGAGGGCGAAGGCGATCAAAACGGGCTCGAGACCCGGAGCGTCCACACGACGCCGGCGTTCGAATCGTGCATGTCGTGGGCGGCGAAGAGCTGCAGGCGATTGTCCGAGATGGACGCGCCCAGACCGCCGTCCCAGGCCAACGCCTGCTTCCCGAGGTCGTAGCTCGAAGCGTCCCAGGCGCGGCCGAAGTCGGAGAAGGCGAGGAGCCACACGTTCGACTTGACGCTCGTACGCTGGCGCCCGCGCCACACCTGCACGCCGTACTCGGCGCTGGCCAAGAAAACGTGATCGCCGCGGAACGTCTTGTAGGGATGTGCGCGCAGCGTGCTGATGCCGCCGACCGCGAACTCCTCACGCGTGGACAAGGTGCCGGCCCCCGTCGTCCCGGCCCACACCCGGCCCTTGAGCTGCATGCTGGGCGCCAGCGGCAAGTACCCGCGCAATTCCGCGTCGTAGCGCGTGAACGTGAAATCGGAATTCAGGCCGGGGCCGGTGGTCCAGAAGCCGGCGCGCGCCCAGCCGCCGCGCCGGGGTGCTACCGCCGCGTCGCGCCGGTCCCACACGATGTCGCCGCGCACCGATTGCTCATTGCCTTCCACGACCGCGGGATTGGGGCGCCACTCGGCGCCGCGACGGAAGATGCCGTCGGTTCCCGGCGCCGTGTTCGGAATCGAGAGGATGCTCCAGCTCACGTAGGCCACCTCGACGTCGACCGATTGCCAGGGATGGCCCTCGACGAAGAAGCGCTCGCCCGAGGTCTCGTACCAGTCCTTGTAGTCGTACTTGAAGAGCAGCGCGGCCAGCGTGTTCTCGAGCGAGCCCACGCGCCAGTCGTCCTCCGAATCGGTGAAGCGGCGCGTCTCGACGCCGACGAGGAGGCGGCGTCCGGGAAGAATGGGCTGCGCGGCTTCCATCGTGTAGAGCCCGCGGTGATCGCGGTTGAAGGTTTCCGCCACTTTGAAGCCGAAGCGCGGATACCAGCCGCCGGTCGGGTCGTAGCCCATCTGGAGGCCGATCGCCCACTGATCGACGCGGTTGTAGTGCAGGTAAGGCGCATAGTGCACCGAGGTCTCGACGGGCTCCGGTTCTTCGCCCGCGCTCTCCGTGTCGGTGAATTCCTGGAAGCCGAAGGTGGTGTCGGAGGAGGCGGTATCGGCCGCCGCGGGCGCGTCCTGGGCACGCGCCGGCCCCGCGGCTACGAGCGTGCACAGCAAGAGAGCGCAGGAAACGAGCGAGGGCCAAAGGGGCGTTCTGGACCCGATCACTCCACCTCCTCTTCGTGACGTCCGATGCCGTACTTGCGCATCTTTCGATGCAGGTTCGTGCGGTCGAGACCCAGACGCGTGGCGGCTTGCGTGACGTTCCACTTCGAGGCCTCGAGCTCGCGGCGGATCGCGTTGGCCTCGAAGCGGTCCATCTCCTCGCGCAGCCCGCCCGCGCCCGCGGTCTCCGTCGAGCGCGCCTTGTCGCCATCTTCGGCCTCGTCGGGCTCGAGCCAGCCTTCGAGGTCGTGGGCCTCGATGCGCTCGCCCTCCACGAGCACGGCCGCGCGCTCCATCATGTTGCGCAGCTCCCGCACGTTGCCGGGCCACGAATAGCCGCGCAAGAGCGCGATGGCGTCTTGCGCGAGATCCTTGGCCGGCAGGCCTTCGCGCTCGGCGGTGCGGGCCAGGAAGTGGCGGGCGAGGAGCGGCACATCGTCGGCGCGCTCGGCCAGCGTGGGCACGTGGATGGGCACCACGTTCAGGCGGAAGTAGAGATCCTCGCGGAAGCGGCCCTCGCGCACCTCGACCGGAAGGTCGCGGTTGGTGGCGGCGACGAGTCGCACGTCCACGTTGAGCGGGCGCTGGCCGCCCACGCGCTCGATCTCGCCCGTCTCGATGGCGCGCAGGAGCTTGGCCTGCGCGTCGGCGCCGAGGTCGCCGATCTCGTCCAGGAACAACGAGCCGCCGTCGGCCAGCTCGAACTTTCCTTTCTTCGACTGCAGAGCCCCGGTGAACGAGCCCTTCTCGTGGCCGAACAGCTCGCTCTCCACCAGGTCCCTGGGGATGGCGGCGCAATTGAGCTTGACGAACGCCTGGTCGCCGCGCCGCGAGCGCGCGTGGATGAAGCGGGCGATGAGATCCTTGCCGGTGCCGTTCTCGCCCGTGAGCATCACCTTGGCCGACGAGGGCGCGACGCGGGCCGCGGTCTCGAGCACTTTGCGCAGCGCCGGGCTCTCGCCCACGATGGCGTCGGGGCCGACGCCCATCTCGAGATCCTGCACCTGGTGGCGCAGTGCCACCGCCTCGGCGGCGCGCTCGAGCGCGGTGAAGAGCTGCTCGTTGGTGCTCGTCTTCTCGATGTAGGCGAAGGCATTCTTTTCCTTCGCAAAACCGGCCTGACGCGAGCCCTGCGCCGTCCACATGATGGCGCGGATCGAGGGCGCGATCTCGCTCAGCTTCTCCAGCACCTTGAGGCCGTCCATGCCCGGAAGGTTCACGTCGAGCACGGCGAGGTCGACCGGCTCGGTCTCCACCTTCTCGATCGCCTTCTCGCCCGACGGCACGGCCTCGACCGCGTAGCCGCGGTCGACCAGCTCGCCGGCGAGCATGCGGCGATGGTCCTCGCGATCCTCGACCACCAGGACTCGAATCCGCTCCTTGCCCCTGCCTGCCATGCGCGTTCCCTACGCGGCGGGCGCGATTTCGCCCGCTGCCGGAAAGAGGAGGTGCACCCGGGTTCCGGACGAGCTCGACTCGATCTCCAGTCGGCCGCCGTGATGCTCGACGATCGAGCGCGTGAGGAACAGTCCCAATCCGCTGCCGCCTTCCTTGGTGGTGAAGCCGGGCGCGAACAGCCGCTCGCGCACGGCTTCCGGGATGCCCGGCCCCTGGTCCTTCACCTCGACACTCACGGCGCGGCCCTCGCGCCGCGTGGCCACCGCGATCATGCCCGCTCCACCCTGCGCTTCGATCGCGTTCTTCACCAGATTCGTGAGAGCGCGCCGCAGCGAGCGTTCGTCTCCGGCCACCGCCGGGAGCCCCGGATCGAGATCGAGATCGAAGCGCACCGGGCTTCCCGTGTAGAGTGCGCGCACGCTGGTCGCGATCGCATTCCAGTCCACCGGCTGGCGCTCGAGCGGCTCGGCCATGCGGCCGAGCATCGAGAAGTTTTCCGCCATGTCGTCCAGCACTTCGAATTCCTTCTTCATGGCGCGCACCACCTCGCCCGCGACCTTCTGGTCGTCTGCCGGCAGGCCGCCGAAGCGCCGCTCGAGGCGCGTCACCGCGAGCCCAAGAGTCGAGAGCGGATTGCGAATCTCGTGCGCCACCTGGCGCGCCACCTGCGCCGAGCCGGCCACGCGCTCGGCGCGCAGGAGCTCGCGCTGCTTGGTGAGCAGCTGCTGCGTGAGATCGTCGAGGGCGTCGGCCAGATCGCGCACCTCCTGGGTGGCGTGCTTGGTCTTGCGCAGGCGCATTGGCTTGACCAAGGGATCCATCCCCTTGATGTCTTCGGCCAGAGAAGTGACCGGCCCCGCGAGCCGTCCGGAGAGATACCAGGCGGCGGCCATGGAGAGTCCGGCGACCGCGACCAGGATGCAGGCCAGAAGGACGAGCAGGTAGGTGCGAAAGACACGCGCGTAGACGGACAGCGCGCGATACGTCCCGAGACCGAGCTGCAGCTCCGACAGGCGGCCGAAGAAATCGGGCGCCAGGAGGTAGCCGATGGCGATCCGCCGTCCGTCCGAGAGCTCCTCGATGCGCGCGAAGGCGCCGGTGGTCGACTGCAGAGCCCCTTTGCCGGGATGCCAGCGATCGATCTCTTCATCGATGACGATGGGCTGCACTTTCTTCTTGGTGGAGTAGACGGCCGACTCGAGATGGTAGTCGCCGGTAGAGTCGGGCGCGTAGACCTGGACGAAGGCGAGATCGAGATCGTCGAGGAAGCGCGACACGAAGAGGCGCTCGGAGGGATCGGTGTCGAAGTTGGGGGCGCGACCTTTCCAGCGCTCGATGAGCGGGCCGGAAGCGAGCTCCAGGTCGCGCTCCATTCTTTGGAGCGATTGCTTGGCCACGGTCACCGAGCTGGCCAGCGCCTCTTCCATGCCGGCGCCTTCCCAGAGCTGGTTGATCTGGATGACCTGGCGGAGCGCGATCACCGACACGACCGTGCCGGGCACGAGCGCCAGGACGAGCAGGGCGACCGTGAGCTGTTTGCCCAGGCTCACGGCGCGGCCCTTAGGACGGTCGCGCTCCGAGCTGTCCGCAGGCCGCTCCGATCTCGCCGCCCTGGCTCCAGCGCACCGTCACGGCGGGTGCCCGGGGCGCCAGCCATTCGACGAAGCGGCTCACCGACGCTTCGTCCGGACGCTTCCACGGCAAGCCGGGGACGGGGTTATAAGGAATGAGATTGATCTTCGCCGGCAGCGAGCGCGCCCAGGCCGCGAGACCGAGCGCGTCCTCGCGCGAATCGTTGACGCCGGCGAGCAGCGTGTACTCGAGCGTGACGCGGCGGCCCGTCGTCTCGGCGTACTCGCGCGCCGCGCCGAGAATGTCCTCGAGCGAGAAGCGCTTCGTCGTGGGCACGATTTGACCGCGTTTTTCGTCGGTGCTAGCGTGCAGCGAGATCGCCAGTCCCAGAGGCAAGCCTTCATGCGCGAGACGTTGGATCTGCGGCACGAGTCCCACCGTGGACACCGTGATGCGGCGCGCACCGACGGAGAGCCCGGCGGGGTCGTGCAGGATGCGGATCGCGCGCAGCACCGACGCGTAGTTCGCCAGCGGCTCACCCATCCCCATGAACACCAGATGGAAGCCCGGGTCCTGCCATTCCGTCGCGTCGAGCATGCGCTCGACCTGGCCCACGATCTCCTCCGCACGCAGGTTGCGCACCAGGCCCATGAGGCCGGTGGCGCAGAACACGCAGCCCATGCCGCAACCGGCCTGCGAAGAGACGCACAAGGTGACGCCGCGTCGGCTCTGCATCGCGACCGATTCGATGCGCGAGCCGTCCTTGAGACGAAGCGCGAACTTGACCGCGTCGTTTCCGGGTGACACGCGGATCTCGGCCGGCTCGGGAAGATCGAAGTTCAGGAAGCTCGACAGCTCGTCGCGCAGGGAGCGCGAGAGGTTGGACATGAGCGCGGGCTCGCGCACGCGCTTGTGGTACACCCAGTCGAGGATCTGGCGCGCCCGGAAGCGCTCGTGGCCCCGGGCTTCGAGAAGGTCCTCCAGCTCCAAGGGCAGGAAGCCGTAGAAGCTCGGCGGACCGGCCTCCGGGTGGGAACGAGAAACCGGCAAAGG
>DATFWU010000073.1:0-2963 GCA_035259005.1 Candidatus Eiseniibacteriota bacterium | reverse complement strand
AGGTTCGCGGGTTCAGCATGCCCGCGCCCGCCACTCTCGGATCGCGTGCGCCGACCTGAAACGCGTAGTCTCCCCCCGAGCACAGACCGATGACGACGGCGCGCCGGGAACCGAACACACCGCTTGCCTCGGCAATGTCGTCTAGACCGCTTGGCGGGTACGTGAGGTTCTCGCTCGCCCCTGGCGCGACCGGGCTGTCACCGAGGCCAGAGAGATCGAGGCGCAGCACGTCGAAGCCCAGTTGCGCCAACCGGCGTGCCATCTTCACGTTCAGGCGGTGCGGCCCGACGCGGTTGACGGAGCCGGCGTTGAGAACCAGGATGCCGGGGCGATTAGGGCGCGCGTGTGCCGGATCCGCGGGCGTGAAGATGCCGAAGAGTGGGTACCTCTCGCCGAGTTGAAGCGGGCGCTCGTCCGCCGGCGCCGGAAGGGATGGTCGTGGCGCAAGCGCCTCTTGCGCGACGGTCGATGGGTACAGGTCCTTCAGCCAACCCACGATCGAATCGAGCACCTCGTCTGGCACGAGGGAGCGCTGCGAGATGGTGATCAGAAACTTGTGGCCCGGATGAGAACGCAGCTCCGGGGCGGCGCCCAGTTCCCGCAGGTGGGCCATCATCTCGTCGCGCTGTTGGACGTTTCCGCCGTCAATGAACAGCGTGCGCCGGGCTGGCCGGCGCACGATCTTAAGAAAATCGATCCGTGACAGATCATCGATCACCGCGCGTGGGAGCAGCAGCCCAAGTGCCTCTTCGCAGCCGGCGCGCATGGGAAAGGCCTCGGCCATTTGTGGCTCCATGCGCAGAAAGAGCTGGTGGAGCTTGGTGACCTCGGCGATGAACGCTGCCCCCGTGACCCACGGGCTCCAGAGCACCAACGAATCCACGTCGCCTCGTTCTGCCGCCTGCACAAGGGCCAACGTTGCTCCCAACCGCAACCCGGCGAGCGTGATAGTCTTGGCGCCCGAGCGCGCCCGCAGCTCGTCGATGGCCACCCCCACATCGTCGAGCCATGCCGTCACCAGACCCGGTGAAAGCTCGTCGCCGCCGGAGTCGCCCGTTCCAAAAAGGTCGAAGCGCAGACACGCGAAGCCGGCTGCCGCGAGCCGTTCGGCGAGATGCCGATAAGTGCGATCCGAACGGGTCTGGTCGGTACCGATCGGGCGGCAAAGGACGACGCCGACCCCGCGCCATGGGCCCTCTCCGGGCGGGTGGTAGAAGCCGAAGAGCGGCCGGCCTTTGGCACCGAAGTAGATGGCCTGCTTGCGTCCCGCTGAAGATCGGATCTCAATCGGCTCCACGCGCTCTCCTCAAGACATGGCGGGTGCCAGCAATCAGCGGCGGCCAGACGTGTGTTTCATCAAGAAACCATAGCTGAACGGTGCGCGCGGGTCACGCGTAACAAGGGCTGTGATAAGGGCCGTTTCGCACGCGTGGAGCGGAATTGGAAGGGATTAACTCGATGGATCACGCGCTACCACTTCAGGTTCATCAACTCGGAGTAGAGGCCGTCGATCATCTGTGGCTGGATCCCCTTGTGCGCCGGGCGATACAGGCGGAGGCTGGGCCAGGCGACCGAGAGCAGAGGCTTTCGCCTGCCTACAAAGCGCTTGTCGACGAATAGCGCAACCGCGCGCGTCGTGGGAAACAAGGCGGCGTGGGCGAGCAGCCGGAGCTCCCAGAAGAGATCCCAGTCGCTGGCGTACTGAATCTCGGCGAAGGGCAACCGCTTCTTGTGCATCGGCGTGGCGACGAGGTAGCACTGCCGCTCTCCCCGGCGCAGCAGGACGTGCCGGGCGGCGGTGCACCACGAGTGGTCCTCGTAAAGCGTGCGCTCTTCACCGGTCAACTCCCGCTCGAGCTCCCTCTTTGACGCGGTGAACGATCCGGACAGCGCTCCAGCGGTGTCCCGGAGTCCCGGGAGGGGCGGCAGGATGAGACGCTCGCTCTCCAACGGCACGAAGCCCAGTTTGGAAAAGATCCCGTACGCGACAGGCGAAGGCGTCGGATTGAGGACGCTGTGATCGCGGAGTTTGAGGATGGGCATGAGAAGCTGGAGCACGCCGCTGCGGTAGTCCGGCAGCATGATCCAGCTCGACAAGCTGCACATCGGCTCGACGCGCCCCCCGAGCGTTCGCTTGCTGAAGATGGTGGCAATGAAGCCGACCGCTTTCCCGTCGGCATACAAGGCATAGCCGCGATGCGGGTTGTCGGACCAGGACGCGGAGAAAAGCATCCGCCGCCAGTCCTCCCTCGTCATTTGCTTCGTGGGGAATTCACGCAAGAGAGGATAGATCTCGTCGAACGCTTCGGCGCCGACGGCGCGAACCTCGGTCACGATAGAACACCTTGCGCGGCGAGCGGGCCTCTGTCGGCGATGGGCAGCGCCCCGACGCGGCCCAGCATCAGGCGGACCCCAGAGCCAAGGCGCCGGTCACCTCCGCCCTCGATGCAGATGCGCGTGAAGTTCATCGGATGGAAGGGCTCGCAGGCGTGACGCAGCAGGAACGAGGGCGTCTTGCCCGGCACATTGAGGCCGCGGTGGCAGGAGTAGACGCGCATCCCGCGCGGCTCTAGGCCCTTGAGATGTTCAATGGCCTCGTCCGACACGTTGTGCGGCATGCCGAAGGCGATGGCGAAATCGTGGCACGGCGTGCCGAGGATCTCGCCCAAACACTCGAGCGCGTTGTCGATTTCGTAGCGGAGCTCGGGCAACGCGTGCAGGAACCCCAGATCGCGGTGCGCGAAGTTGTGGGCCCCGATGCGGTGGCCCATCGCGCGCATCTCGCGCAACTGCGCCGGACCGAGCCCCCGCGCGCCGGGCGAGCCTAGCGGCAAGCTCGGGATCACGTGGTTCTGCGCATGAAAGCGGACGTACTCGTCCGCGTCGCGTCCGATCAGCGAGGGCACCACGAAGAATATGGCCGACACTCCGATGCCTGCGAGCCATCTTGCGGCCTCGAAGTT
>DATFWU010000072.1:0-28906 GCA_035259005.1 Candidatus Eiseniibacteriota bacterium | reverse complement strand
GCTTCCCGGGCCATCGTCGAGGTCGAGAACTTCCTCTATGCCACCTCGCAGATCGCCCAGACCACGCTACGCTCGATCGCGGGCCAGGCCGAGCTGGACCAGATCCTGGCCGACCGCGAGAAGATCAACACCGAGCTGCAGCAGGTGATCGACCAGCAGACCGAGCCCTGGGGGGTGAAGGTGACGGTGGTCGAGGTGAAGAACGTCGACTTGCCGGCCGACATGCAGCGCGCCATCGCCCGTCAAGCCGAGGCCGAGCGCGAGCGCCGCGCCAAGGTCATCAACGCCGAGGGTGAGTTCCAGGCTTCCACGCGTTTGGCGGAAGCGGCGGCGATCATCCAGCAGCAGCCGGCGGCCATCCAGCTCCGCTACCTGCAGACGCTGGCCGAGATCGCCACCGAGAACAACTCGGTCACCATCTTCCCGGTGCCCATCGATCTGTTGAGTGGATTCATGCAGAAGGTCGCGGCCAAGACGACGTAGATCAGAGCTCAGAGCCTGACGTCGCAGGGGGGGCGACCATGGCGCGAATCGCGGTCCGCTACTGCTCGTACTGAGTCTCGGGGCTCCACGCCGCCCGGGTGGCGGCCAGGATCCGCCGGGAATTGAAGACCGACGTGGACATGGTTCACGGCCATTACGGGGAGTACAAGATCCTCGTCGATGGTGACATCGTGATCGATGGTGGTGCGCTCGCGTTCATGGGCGTGGTGCCGTCCGATCGAAGCGTGGTGGAGGCGGTGAGCCTGCGCCTCGCCGCGCACGGGCCCTCATAAGGATTTCGCTATTCGACCCACATCAAGGAGAACGAGCATGCAGCGCAAAGGATCGGCCGTCTGGCAGGGCGGCCTCAAGGACGGCAAGGGAACGGTTTCGACGGACAGTGGCGTGCTGCGCCAGACACCCTACAATTTCGCGCAGCGCTTCGAGAACGCGCCGGGTACGAATCCGGAAGAGCTGATCGCGGCCGCGCACGCGGCCTGCTTCTCCATGGCGCTCTCGGCGGTGCTCGGCGAGTCCAATCTCAAAGCCGATCGCATCGAGACCACGGCCACGGCGACGTTCGAGAAGACGGACGCGGGCTTCACCGTGACCAAGATCAACCTCGACGTCACGGCGGACATTCCCAACGCCGACAACGCCGCTTTCCAGGCGGCGGCGGAAAAAGCGAAGAAGACCTGTCCGATCTCGCGTCTCCTGGCGGCGGCGAGCATTACCATGGAGGCGCGCCTGCGCGCCGGTAGCCGCGCCTGATTTCGAATCCTCGCAAGGCGGCGGCCCGGGCGAAGACTCCACCTCGCCCGGGCCGTTCCCGTTGGTTGGTGGCCGGGGGGCTGGTGTTTGCCGTCGCCCTCGGCACGTGGCTGCGCATGGCGGTGACCTGGAGCGATCCCGACGCCGCCTTCCTCAACGATTCGGCCTTTCATTGGCGAATGATCGCAGAGACCGTGGCGCAAGGCGGCGTGCCGGCGCGCGATCTCGTGAGCGAGCCGCCCGCTGGCCGCGACGTGCGCGCCTACTTGCCGGTCGGCATGTATGGTGCGGCGGCGCTCTTCCATCGCGCGCTGGGCGGGCACGATCTGCGCTGGAACGTCTTGCTCTTCGTCGCCCTCGGGGGCGGGCTCATTGCTTTGCCCGCTTATCTCGGCGCACGGGCGCTCGGCTCTGGCCCGTGGACCGGCCTGGCCGCAGCCTGGCTCGCGGTCCTCATGCCGGCGCATCTGCATCGCACGTACGCGTATTGGTTGCGCTACGACGCTCTCGGGACGCTCTTACTCTCCGTGCACGTGGCGTTCGCGCTGCGCGCACTCTCTGGCCGTCGCGTTTGGATCGAGAGCGCCGTCTCCGCGCTCGCGCTCTTTCTCGCTCTCGCCTGCTGGCGCGTGGCGCTGCTCTTGCCACTTCTCGAGATCGCCTTCGTCGCCGTGTGGATGGCCGTGCGCGGCGCTAGCCCCGCGCTCCGCGTCTGGTTCACGGCGCAAGCCGCCGCCGTGTGGCTCGCGGGCGTCACCCTCGGCTACCTGCGCGCCGACGGATTTCTCTCCTCGCCGAGCGCGCTCGTTCTTCTCTTTCTCGCGCTCGCCATCTGGATCCGCTTTCCGCGCTTTCCGGAAGGGTCGATCAGCGCTCGCGGCGGAATCGTCTTGGCGGCGCTGTTCCTGGCCGGTGCCGTGTCGCGCGTCTTCCCGCACGAGAGCGTAGTGGGGGGCGAGATGGGCGTCGTTCCCGCGCGCGTCCTGGCACTTCTCGGTTTTCGCGCCGCCACCACGCCCATGATCGGCCTCCAGCTCGAGGTCCAGGAGATGGCCGCCACTCCGCTCGGCGGGCTGTTCGGCCCCGGCGTCCTGTCGTGGTCGGCGATCTGGTTCGTCGCCGCCCCCATCTTGCTCTGGCTCGCCGGCGGCCGGCCCGGGATGCGCAAGCTCAGACAATCGAGCGATGTCACCGCGCTCTTCGGCGCGCTCTGTGCCGGAACTCTCCTCGCCACGCTCCTCTTCGAGCGCAACAAGGTCTTGCTCGGTCCGCTCGCGGCCATGGCCCTCGCCGTGCTCGTGGCGCGCTGGCTCGCCAAGCCCTCGGGCCTGCACACGGCACTCGCCATCGCCCTCGGTGTGTGCGCCGCGGTCACCGGCTACGACGCGACTGAGATCGCCTTCTCTCGGACGCCCAATCCCGATCGCGACGAGTGGGCGACGCTCGCGTGGCTCGGCGACCACACGCCCAAAGACGCCGTCGTTCTCGCGCCCTGGGAACTGGGTTACGAGATTCAGTCTTACGCCGCCCGCGCGGCAGTCACCGACGGCTTGCTCGAGAGCCGCGAGAATGGTGCCCGTATCGAAGCTCTGGCTCGCGACGCGTTCTTGTCTTCGCCCGATTCCTTGATCGCGCTCGCGCGCCGCTGCGGCGCCGCCTACTTGGTGGTGCCGCCGAGTGATCATCTCTACTCGCTGGCATGGGTGGCCCAGGTGCCGTTCAAAGACAAGCTCGTGCGCGGAATTCCCCTCGAGCTCGACGAGGCGCAAGGGGTGATGACGCAGATGATGGTGGTGGGCCGCTCGTACCCTGGATTGGAAAAGATCTTCGAGCAGGGAAGCTGGCGCGTCTACGCCGTGCGCGGCTGACGCGGCTCGAGCGCGGGCTCCTCGTCAAGGAGCGGTCGCCGTGCTATTCTGCAACGCATGGACAAATCCCTCGGTGCCACGGCGACCTCGGGAGAAATCGAGGTTCCGCAGATCGCCTTGGCTTTGGTGCGATTCTATCGTGGAGAAGTCATCCCCGATGTCGTGAGCGAATTCGAATCCTGGGGATTCGAGAAGCAGGCGCTCAGGGACAGCGATGACGATTTCTTTGCGTTTTCCGCTCTGGCGTCGTACGACCGCCAGCCGTTCACCTTCAAGGGCGGCTACGAGCAAGTGTGGTCGGAAGATCCGGGCTCGGTGCGGCGCCTGCTCGAATCCAAGCGTCTGCTCAAGCACGCGCGCATCCTCGCCATGAGCGAGGAGGATCTACGTCACACGCTGCACGGTCTCGTGTTCGGACCGTGGCGCTTGTCCTACGATCGTAAGCGCCCGGGGGCCGGGGGAACCGATTATTCGCGCACGCTGCGCGGCCTGGCCGATCTGACGCCCGAGCTACGCGGCTTGTGCACCGCCGCTGTCAGCGAGTGGGACGTGGCAAGTCTTCACTACCGCTTCGACTCCATTCACGGCATCGGCCCGACCATCGCCGCCAAGCTCGTGAAATACTTGCTGCGCGAGCTGCAGGTGGCCGAGGTCGCGCCCGAGAATTTCTCGCGCATCGTGCCGCACCTCCTGCACGATTTTCAGGGCTCGGAGCTGATGAAGCGCCTGTCGCCCAACTCGCCGCAGACGCTCGGCCGCCGGCTCACCGCCGAGGTGGGCAAGCTGGGCGAGCCGCTGGCCATCGACGCGCTGTTCTACGCCGATCGCGTCTACGACGGAAAGATTCCCGGGCGGTTCATGATCTAAGAGACGCGCGGCAAACGAGTTCGACGCGCGAAGCCCCGGTCGTCTTGACCGGGGCTTTCGGTTCACCCAGCATTTTCCGAACAGCGGCCGACGTCGCGCGAAGGAGGGACCATGTTGCCTGCCAAGATCGGCATGCACCGCCGCAAACGCATCGCTCTCATCGCTCACGACAACCGCAAGAACGACTTGTTGGAATGGGCGCGCTACAACCACGGCACGCTGGGCCGCCACGAGCTGTACGCCACCGGGACGACGGGCAAGCTGCTCGGGGCCGAGCTGGGTCTCGAAGTGAATCTCTATTTGAGCGGTCCGCTCGGCGGCGATCAGCAGGTCGGAGCGGGCATCGCCGAGGGCCGGATCGATTTCGTCATCTTCTTCTGGGATCCCCTGGAGCCCCATCCCCACGACGTGGACGTGAAGGCGCTCTTGCGCATCGCGGTGGTCTACAACGTGCCCATCGCCTGCAACCGCGCCACGGCCGACTTCATGCTCTCGAGCCCGATCATGGACGAGGAGTACGACCGGCTCTTGCCCAGCTTCGAGCGCAAGGTGCTGTCCACGGAAGCGCGTCAGGCGGCGGCCGGTCTCGACTAGTCGCCGCGATGAGGGTCGCCGCATCGATCCTTAGCGGTAAAGACTCTTCAGCTTTCCCCACGTGGAGGGAAGCGACGCCACCGGAGCGCAGCCTGTAGCGAAGGACGCGCGAGCCGGCCCTTGATTCGGACCGCAGACATACCAGCCACCATTCCAGACTGCGAACGGATGAGGCTGGGCCTGCACGTAGACGTGATCGTTGTCGCAGCTCGGGAGAGAAGCGAACGTGTTGTCCGGGTAAAATAGATCGGCGTAGTCGAGATCGAGGACTTGTCCTTTGTCGATCCCCCCACAAGTCGAGTGGTCCCCGGGAGTCGGACCCACGCTCGCCTCGGTGAAGTCGAACGTGACGACCCACGCCGTGTAGCTCTGAGGGGGAGCCGTCCCCTCGAACAAGAGTGACAGCCTCACGTTGAGGTCACCGCTAGGATCGAGAATCACGGACGACACAGCCGTGGGATGGGCGCCGGCGATGCCCGGACATGATTCACCCAGCCCTTGCGTGCTCAACGCGAGATGCGATCCCGTCTGGCATCCGGCGTCGTCGAAGCGCCAGGCGTCAGCCAAAGGCTCCGAATCGCAATAGTTGTTCTGGATGCGAAGGATGGTGTCCAGACCGGTGCTGGGTTTGCTCAAACCGTGAAGCGAGAACACGAGATTGTACTGCCCAGGCCCCTGATAGCACCCGAATTCATTCCACTCACAGCTTTCCCAAGACAAGCGGGCGCACCCGTCTTGTGCCTTTACGGTGCAAGGAAGCGCGAGACAAAGGGCGACGAGGAAGAGTCGGAGTCCCATGGGCGTGGCCCTCGCGGGGTGCAGGCTCGGAGCCCACTGATCGTACCAAGACGAGCCGGCACACGCTACCCAACCGTATGAATCAGCACCCCTTCGGCGGGCAATAGCTTCTGCAATCCCTTGAGCACCGAGCCGCGCAGCATGTGATAGAGGTTGGAGCGCTGGCTCACGCCCAGCATCACGCAATTGACGCGCAGGCGTGAGGCGGCCTCGGCGATCGAGCGCGCCGCGTTGTGCGAGAGCCGCCAGATGGGAATCGGCGTGAGGCCGGCCTCGCGGATCTGACGCGCCGCCTCATCGATGGCCTCGAGAAGATGTGGCTCGGGGCTCGCCTGCTCGCCCGAGAACAATCCCGGCCATTCGGTGACCGCAACCAGGATGATCGCCGTGTCGCCGTTCCCGCGCGCACGCAGGATCGACTCCTCGATCAACACCGGATTCTTGTCACGCAGGGCCACCATGGTGCGCGAGGGCTCGAGTACCGCGGCCTCGAGTGCGGTCTCCAGGGAGACGATCTCCCGCCCGCGCTCCATGGCGATGTGTGCGGCGCGCACGCGATGGCGCGCCGCTTGCGCCGCGATCCACGGCACGCGGTTCACCCACAAGATGAACCAATCGCGCCGGATGCCGATGGCGAAGAGGAGCCCGACCAGGACGACCGAGCCGCCGAACGCCGTCGCTTGCCATTTGACGATGATGTTGATGGCCCACGCGCTCGCCACCAGCAAGGTCGTGAACAGGCCGATCCAGGTCAAAGGCCCGAAGCGGCGCTCCCGGAAGCGCACCACGTCGAGAGCCACGCACTCGAACGTGAACGCCCCGAGCAACCCGAACGAATACATGTGGCCCAGCGCCGAAAGATTGCCTTGCGTGATCCACATCACACCGAGCGGCACCGCCGTGATCAACAAGATGGCCCAGTGCGGCGTGCCGAAGTAGCGGTTGCGGTGGGTGAGCACCTTCGGCAGGTAGTCCGCGTTGGCAAGCGCGAGCACCACGTGATAGGCGCCGATCACCGCCGTGTTGGCAGCAAAGATGAGGAGCGTGCTCGCCGTGGCCACCACAGCCCACGCCATGGACACGCCGCCGAACATGCGGCCCAGCTCCGAAATGAAAGCCTCTTCGCTCACGTGCTTGACGGGATCGGGGAGGGCGGCGACCGAGAAGGCGGCGAGCGTCGGGCTCGTGAGCAGCATGGTGATCACGACCGCGACCATGGTCTTGGCCGACGACTTCTTGAGCGGCAGCTGCATGGCGGGGGCGAGCTGGTTCAAGCTTTCGAGCCCCGAGAAGGCGAGCCACGCGCCGCCGTAGCCGATGAGGATCGTCTTCCAGTCGAGCTGGTGGAGGCTCTGCGCCTGGGCCCAGATGCGCCCGAATTGCTCGGGCGTCATGTGCGTGGCCGCGACCCCGACGAGCACCAGGTTCACGCTGAAGGCAGCCACGGCCATGGTGAGCGCCACCGTGGCGCTCTCCCTGATCCCGATGATGTTGAGCGCCGCCAAGAGCACGAGCGCGATCACCGAGAGGGGCAGGATCATGGGCTTGATGGCGGGGAGCACCGACGCCAGATAGTGGAAGCCGCTCACCGAGGAGATGGCGGCCGTGAGGAAATAGTCGACGATGATGAGCATGCCGCCGATGGCGCCGGCCATGGGCCCGAACGCCTTGGCCGACATGCTCACGACGCCACCCCCTTCGGGGTTGCGCCACGTCACTTCCTGAATTTTCTGGGCGAGGAAAAGGAAGCCGATCGTCACGAGCGCGATGAAGATGGCCGCGCGGTCGCCGACATCGTGATAGAGGATGCCAGGGACGTAGTAGATGCTCGTGCCGATGTCACAAAAAACGACAGCCCAGGCGAGAGTCCACCCGAGCTGACGAAGATCGTTGCCGCCTTTAGCGGCCGGTGTACTCAAAGTGATGAGGCTCCAAGGCCCTCAAGAGCCCGCTCGCGGGGGCGGCGGGGATGAGGCGGCAGTCTAGCGAGGTTCGCCCAGAGGCGAAAGCCCTGCGGCGAGCGCGCATCTAACGGGTTCTCTTCGCTTCTCTTGCGAGAATCAGCGCCGCCGCTTCGTCGACCCGCGCGGCGATCGGAACTCCGTTGGTCGACGTGCCCTCGCGCGCGCGGATCAGCACCGCCGAGAGTCCGGCTCGCACGGCGCCCTGCGCATCGCCCACGGGATCGTCGCCCACATGCCAAGCGTGCGAGGCGGGTACGTCCGCTTCGCGCAGAGCCGCTTCGAAGATGCGGCGATCGGGCTTGGTGGCGCCGCCCCGGGAGGGCGTCATGACGACCCCGAGATAGCGCGCGATGCCCAGCCGCGCGAGCATGTCGCGGACATGGCCGTCCGCGTTCGTGATCACACCCAGAGTCGCGCCGGCGTCGTGCAAGAGCTCGAGCGCCGCCACGGCGCCGGGTGCCAGCACGGGGGGATCCACGCGCTGGCAGGATTCCCACAAACTGCTCGCGAGACGGTCGACGTCCTCGAATTGCAGGCGACGAAAGATGTCGGCGTAGAGCGCGCGACGATCGGAGGAGGTCGTGTTGGCCAGCGCGCTCTCCACCGCCTCGCGCACGACGTCGGTCGAGCGCACGCGGTCGTGCGCGAAGAGCACCGTCTCCACGACCTGCTCGAGCGTCGTGGCGCGCACGACCAACGTACCTTCGAGATCGAAGAAGACAGCCCAGCGATTGGCCGTATTCACGCCACAATCCTACACCGACCGGGCCGTGCTATGGTCTCGCCCGCATGAACCCGCCTCCCGGCAACGAGCTCACCCGCGCCCAGGCCCAGCGCCACTTCGAATCCTACCTGGCGGCGCTCGGCCTCGATGTGCGCGACGCCGAGCTCAAGGGCACGCCGGCCCGCGTCGCCGAGATGATGGAGAAGCTCCTTGCCGGCCATGACCCAGCGAACGCGCCCAAGCTCACCCCCATCGCCAACGCCGATCCGAGCGCCGGGCTCGTCCTCGTCCGCGACCTGCCCTTCTACTCGTTGTGCGTGCACCACGTGCTTCCGTTTTTCGGCGTGGCACACATCGGCTATCTGCCGAGCGACAGGCTCGCGGGCCTCGGCGATCTGGTGAAGGTCGTCACCTATTTTTCGAACCGGCTCACGGTCCAGGAGCGCCTCACCACCGATGTCGCTCAGTACATCGAGCGCGGCCTCGCGGCGCGCGGCGTGGCGGTGCTCCTCGAAGGACGCCATCTCTGCCTCGAGATGCGCGGCCAGGAGAAAGAGGCGTTCTTCGAGACGAGCGCGTTTCGTGGCGAGCTGGCGGAAGAAAAGCGCCGCTTCGAATTCCTGAGCCGCATTCGCCGCGACGGAGCCGCTTGAGCGCGGGTGGCGCGCTTGTTACGATGAGCGCGATTCCTCCGATGCGAGATCGCGGCGAACTTCCCGTCATGGCCCAGTCGGTCACGCTTTGCCCCATCGAGGTGATCCCCGAAAACGGCGGACGTCAGTTCCGCGTCGATGGCCGGGAGATCGCCGTGTTCAAGGTGGGCGGGCGGCTGTACGCGTTGGACGGCAAATGTCCGCATCGTGGCGGCCCGCTCGGCTTCGGAGACGTGGTGGGTACCCGCGTGATGTGCCCGTGGCACGCGTGGTCGTTCGATCTCGAGACCGGGCAGTGCGACGTATCTCCCCTCGAGTCGGTGCGCCCGATTCCCGTGCGCGAAGAAGACGGTCAGGTCGTGATCGAGATCGACCTGCCCGAGCCTGATCCCCAGCCCTAGTCGAGGACCCGATGCCCTGGTTGAGCGAGCGAAACCGCATGTGGCGCGAGCGCGCGCGCGAGGTGGCCGAGAAGGTCGTGCGCCCGCTGGCGCGCAAGTACGACATCGAGCAGGTCTATCCCTGGGAGATCAAGGAAGCGCTCGCCGAAGCCGGGCTCATGAGCGTGTGGATCCCCAAGGAGTATGGCGGGGCGGGTGATGGGATTCTCGATCTCTGCATCTGCATCGAGGAGTTGTCGCGCGCCTGCGGCGGTGTCGGCGTCTTGTATTGCGTGAACGCGCTGGGCTCGTTCCCCATCCTGGTGGGTGCCACCGAGGAGCAGAAAAAGAAGTACCTGCCGCGTGTGGCGAGCGGAAAGTCGCTGATCGCGTTTTGCTTGTCGGAGAAGTTCGCCGGCTCGGACGCCGGCTCTTTGCGCGCGCAGGCCGTGCCCGACGGCGACTACTACGTGCTCAAGGGCGAGAAGAAGTGGACGACCAACGGCGGCGCCGCCGATCTCTACACGGTCTATGCGGTGACCGATCCCAATAGCCGCTCGCGTCGCATCTCGGCCTTCATCCTGGAGAAGGGGACGCCCGGCTTCGGCTTCGGCAAGACCGAGGACAAGATGGGCATCCGCTGCGTTCCCGTGCTCGAGACGACGTTCGACAACGTGCGCGTGCACAAGAGCCAGCTCCTAGGCGGCGACGCCGGCCTTGGATTCAAGAACGCGATGGAGACGCTGGACCTGGCTCGTCCTGGCGTGGCCGCGCAGGGCGTGGGCGTGGCGCAGGGCGCCTTGGAATACGCGCAGGTCTACTCGGCGCGGCGCGAGCAGTTCGGCCAGCCCATCAATTCCTTCCAGATGATCCAGCAGATGCTGGCCGACATGGCGACGCAGACCGAGGCCGCGCGCCAGCTCGTCTACGCGGCGGCGCACGCCGCCGACACCAAGACCGGCAACACGGGCAAGCTCGCCGCCATGTGCAAGTACTTCGCGACGGACACGGCGATGAGGGTGGCGACCGACGCCGTGCAGATCTTCGGCGGCTATGGCTTCATGCGCGACTATCCCATCGAGAAGTACATGCGTGACGCCAAGATCACGCAGATCTACGAGGGCACGAATCAGGTCCAGCGCATGGTGGTGGCTCGCCATCTGGTGAAGGAAACGGCGGCGCTATCCAAGCTGCTCGACGCCTACATTCCGCGCGAGGTGCAGAAGGGCTACAACGATCCCGCCACCCTGGCCGCCCAAGCCGCCGAGCCCAAGCCCGAGGCGGCGAAAGCGTAGGGGATCTCGCCCGAACGGGCCGACGTCATGCACTCTTTCGCCCAGCGCATGCTGCGGGCGGCCCGCCTCGAGCCCGCCATCTACGAAGAAGTCGAAGCCGACAAGACCGCGACCGGCCAGGCGCTGGTCGTTGTCGTGCTTTCAAGCATCGCCGCCGCCCTCGGCCTCGGCATGTCGGGACCCTCGGCCCCGGGCCGCTTGCTCTTCGGACTCTTGGCCGCATTGGCCGGTTGGGTTGCCTGGGCCGTTCTCATCTATTGGGTCGGGGCCCGCTGGTTCCCCGAGCCCGAAACGAAATCAGATGTGGGCGAGCTGCTGCGCACGGTCGGCTTCGCCAACTCGCCGGGTCTCCTCCGTGCCTTTGGCGTCTTCGTCGGTCTTCAGCAGATCGTCTTCGTCGCGGTGAATGTTTGGATGCTGTTCACCACCGTGATCGCGGTCCGTCAAGCATTGGATTATCGAAGCACCTGGCGCGCCGTTGGTGTCTGCTGCTGGGGGTGGGCGCTGCAGCTCTTGCTGGTGGCGGCGGTTTGGATCTTCTTCGGCTACTCGTAGCAGCGACCTAAGCGGCTTCGCGGCTCTTGAGCGCTTGGCCCTCGCGGACTACTGTTGTCCTGACACCGGCGGTCGCACTCCCCTGGCACGCCGGACGTGCCGCCCATTCCTTCCCTTCGCGCTTGGCCTGCGAACGTCTTGCATTCGAGGAGGGTGTTCCACATGGCATCGACCTATGCAAAGCCCGAAGTCTTGGTCACCACCGAGTGGCTCGCGTCCCATCTCAACGATCCCAAGGTTCGCATCATCGAGATCGATGTCGACCGCGACTCCTACGCGCAAGGGCATATCCCCGGTGCGGTGGGCTGGGATTGGTCGCGCGAGCTGGGCTCGGCCCTGCAGCGCGACATTCCGAGCGCCGCCGAGTTCGAAGCGCTCCTCTCGAGAAGCGGGGTCAAACCGGACGACACCCTCATCCTTTATGGCGACAACAACAATTGGTTCGCGGCATTCGGTTTCTGGCTGCTCAAGATCTACGGCCATCAGGACGTGCGTATCCTGGATGGCGGTCGCAAGAAGTGGCTCGCCGAGAGCCGCCCGCTCACGCAGGAAGCGCCGGCGCACGCCCAGACGAGCTACAAGACGAAGGGAGATCGCACTCCCGAGCTGCGCGCTTTCCGTGATGAAGTGCTCAAGGACTTGGGCCAGGGCAAAACGAGCCTGGTCGACGTGCGCTCGCCCGCCGAGTTCACGGGCGAGATCATCTCGCCTCCCGGCTTGCCGGAGACGGCGCAGCGTGGCGGTCACATTCCCGGTGCCACGAGCATTCCCTGGGGCCTTGCGTGCAACGAGGACGGTACCTTCAAGAACGCCGACGATCTCAAGGCGCTGTATCAAGGCCGCGGCATCGCGCCCGAAAAACCGGTCATCGCCTATTGCCGGATCGGCGAGCGCTCGGCGCACACGTGGTTCGTGTTGAGCCAGCTCCTCGGCTATTCGAAGGTGAAGAACTACGACGGCTCGTGGACCGAGTGGGGGAACATCGTGGCTTCGCCCATCGAGAAGGGCGTCGTCGCTCCGGTTCGCTAGTCGCGTTCGACGGGAGGCTCGTCATCCGCTATCCCGCTTACATCGAAGTCGGCCCCGGCCGCCGGGCCCAAGCGTACGTCTTTCGCTTTCCCGGGCTCGATGTGGAAGGCGAGACGCCCGAGGCGGTGATCGCCTCGCTGGCGCCGGCCGTGCCCGCGGAGATGGCGTGGCTCGCACGCCACGGGGTGGTCTCGCCTTTGTCCGGGGAGCCGGTCGAGATCGAAGAGGTCGAACGCATCGATCTCGGCACCGACGTCTCGCGTGGTGTATGGCGCGGTCTATTCCAGTACGAGCTGCGGCGCACGAGCGACGAGGACATCGAGACCGCGATCGAGCGGGCGCGCTTCGCGCGCGCCGACCTGCTCGAGGCTTGGGGCGCTCTGGGCGAGAGCGAGCGAGCGGCGCTGGGGCCGCGTCTCGCCGAGCACGCCCGGGAGGAATGGGAGCTCTTGTCGAGGCTTGGCGTGCGCACCCGCGTGCAAATGCCCGACCTGCCCTTGGAGCGCCTTCAGTTCGTGCGCGCACAGGCGGAGTCGCGCTTTCGCAACTTATTGCCTGGCGATCGCGAGCGCTTGGCCGTGTTCGACGGCGAGAAATGGACGACCCGCAAGGTGCTGCGCTGTTTCGGTGTCGGCGAGAGACGGCTGCTTCGCTCCGTCACCCGTGGCGTGACCGAGGCCAAGGCATGAGAAGAATCACGCTTGCCGCGATCCTCCTTGCCGTAGCCAGCCCGGCGCGCGCCGATCTCACGATCGAGTACAGCGGCACGGTCAGCTTGCTTCCCATGTTGGAAGAGGGCACGGCCAAGATGACCACGCGAATCGAGACCAGGAAGGATCGAACGCGCGTCATCCGGTGTGGCACGGATTCAAGAGCGTCGGAAGGCACTTCCGCCGACACGAGCATCGAGGTGATTCGAGAGGACAAGCACGTTCGCTGGGAGTTCGATCGGAAGCGAAAGACCTACCTGGAGTACCCCTGGCCCGACACGTTGGATCCGGAGACGCGGGCGTCCATCGAAGCCGAGACGCGCTCCGGAATGCCCGATTCCGTGCAGCATCACATGGACGAAATGGGTGACCTCGTCACCGAGATCCGGCCCACGGGGGAGCACACCACTCTTCGTGGCTATCCGGTCGAGCACTTCATCGTCGAGTCGAAGATGAGGAAGCGACCCGAGAACTTTGCGCCCGGAATGGATTTCGGCGGCATTCACGACATCTGGGTGACGAAAGCCGTTCCGGACCTCGGCCGGATCAAGGAGCAACTCGACGCTTTCAACCGGCTCACATCGTTGTCTCAGCCGTCTTATGAAGAGTTCCATACGAAGGGCCAGGTGGGTGAAAGCGCTTTGCCGGGATATTCGGACAAGATCGAAGGCCTGCCCGTTCGCTACATCGTTCGGATGAAGATGATGGATTCCACGGGGATTGCCGAATACGCGAAGGCGCGAGCGGCAGCCGCCGCTGACTCGACGAGGCCGAAGGATCCGCTCGAGGAGTCGATCGATCCGAAGACAGGATCGATGGTCCTCATGGACATGGAGCTGACCCTGCTATCGGAAGAGCCGATCGACGACAGCCACTTCGAAATTCCTGCCGGGTACAAGAAGGATGACCTGCAGCCCAAGCCGACGCCAAGGGTGAAAGCGAAACACTCGTCTGGTCACTCACCTCGATAGCTGCAGCGCGCCCTGTCGGTCTCGTGCACGACGATTTCGACCATTTGTGGCAGGGCGGGCTTCAGTTTCTTCCAGATCCAGGCGGCGAGGTTCTCCGAGGAGGGATTGTCGAGGCCCTCGACCTCGTTGAGGAGCCGATGGTCGAGCGCCTTGTGCACGGGCTCGAAGTGACGCTCTAGATCGGCATAGTCCATGAGCCAGCCGTTCTTGGGATCGACCTCGCCTTCCACGCACAGTTCGATCAGGAAGGTGTGCCCGTGCACGCGGCGGCACTTGTGGCCCTCGGGCAGGTGCGGCAACGAATGGGCGGCCTCCAGCGTAAAGTCGTGGCTCAAGCGAACGCGCATGGGCGGGTCACACTCCGCGGGCGTCGGGCGCCCAGACGTACTTGTGGAGCTGGATCTGGAAGCGAACCGGAAGCTTGTCCTCGAGGATCCAGGCCGCGAGCTGCTGGGGCTCGACGCGATTCCACACGGGCCCAAAGAGGACCGTGCAGCGTTTGGCCAGCTCGCGTGCTCGCACCTCGCCGCGCGCCCACTCGTAGTCGGCACGGTCGGCGATCACGAACTTGAGCTCGTCGGTGGGGCGAAGTTGCTCCATGTTCTGCCATCGGTTGCGCGCCGACTCGCCGCTTGCCGGGCACTTCACGTCGACGATGCGAATGACGCGAGGATCGACGGGAGAAATGTCGAGCGAACCGGAGGTCTCGAGCAACACGCGATAGCCGCGATCGGCGAGGCGCGTCATCAAGGGATGGACGCCGGGTTGCAGCAAGGGCTCCCCACCGGTGACTTCGACCAGCGGGAGCCCGAAACACTCCACCTCGGCCACGATTTCGTCGACCGTGCGCCGTGTGCCCTCGTAGAATGAGAACTCCGAATCGCACCAAGAGCAGCGCAGATTGCAGGCCGTGAGCCGAACGAAGACGCACGGCAGGCCTGCGTAGGTCGACTCGCCCTGAATCGAGGCGTAGATCTCGTTCACCACGAGGTTCGTGCCCTTGGGGGCGTGCGGATCGACGCCAGGCTCGGCATGGATGTGGGCATGCGGGCTCACGACGGCCATTCTAGCCGGTCTGGCGCTCCTTGACATGTGGTCCTAAATAGCGTACATATGTACGCAATATGCGTACTAAGCGCGGAGCCGACGCACTCTTTCCTTCGACACGGAAAAAGGTCCTGGCCGCTCTCTTCATGCAGCCAGGCCGCGACTGGTTCATGAGCGACCTTGCCCGTCACATTCGGGTGCCCAAGACGAGCCTTCAACGTGAGCTGGGCAATTTGGAACGCGCTGAAATCGTTCGTCGAAGAGAGGAAGGCAAGCACGTCTACTTCCGGGCGAACCCGGATTGCCCCTTCCTTCCCGAGATCCGAGGATTGATGGCGAAGACGGCCGGGCTCGCAGATTTCGTTGGTGAATCCCTGAGACCAGTGAGGAGTCGGATCGCCTTCGCTTTCATCTACGGCTCCCTGGCTCGCGGCGAGGAAGGTCCGACAAGCGACGTCGATCTCCTCGTGGTGGGGAAGGTGGGTTTGCACGAGTTGGCCATTCCACTTCGGAAAGCACAAGATCGCATTTCCCGAGAGATCAATCCGACGGTTTACACCCCCGAAGAGTTTGGCGCCCGCTTCAGAGATGGAAAGGGAATTGTCCGTGCCCTCGTAGACGATTCCAAGGTCTTCGTGATCGGAGGAACCGATGACCTGGAAAGAGCTACTGGCACAGAAACGCGTCGAGCGCGTACCGGCAGGTGAAGGCGAGATCGAGGGGCTGTTAACGCTCTCCGCACGCGCGCTGTCGGATGCCCTGATCATCGCCATGACCCCCGAGGGCCGATACGACCGCGCCTACGACGCCGCCCGTACCCTGGCCACGGCCGTGGTTCGGTCTTGCGGGTATCGCGTGAAGGCTGTCGGTGGCGGGCACTACAACACCTTTCGGGCACTCGAGGCGGCGGACGCGAAACAATTTGGCGCCTACGCGATCTATCTCGATGTCTGCCGCAGGAAGAGAAACGAGTTGAGTTACGAAAGCTTTGGCTTTGTGTCCGACACCGAGCTCGAAGAGCTCATCGAGCAGACGTCGAAATTCAGAAACCTCACCATGGCCTGGATGAGGAGCAGGAAGTAGCAGCGAGAGAATGAGATCATGGATAATCCACACTAGTTCAGTCAGCATTCGAGAGCGCGGGGGGTTTCCTGCAGAGCCGCAGTTGGGTAAGCATCACTCACGATTCCTCCCGCAGGCCGGACCCGACGGCGCAGGGAGGCGCCCCCGCTGGGCATCTTGATGGAGAGGTTCGCGCCATGACCAACTTCCGGTTCCCCGAGAGGATGGGTGCGTTCTCGCTCTGGATCGCACCCGAGATCTATCCCCTGGTCGATGCCGCCAAGCTCGCGGGCGAGCAGCACCGCGCCCTGCTTCGCGAGCGCGTTCTCATGAGCGGGGCCCGCGACCACGTCGACCTCACGACCGACGAGGAGTTTCTTCACTCGGCGACCGCACTGTTCCGGCGCTTCGAGGATCTGTGGGCCGGGCTCGAGCGCGCCCAGTCGCTCCATTCGGTGGCCGACGCGCCCAACGTGCGGCGCGTGTTCCTCGCCTCCGCCGTCGAATGGGCGATGGATCTGCACTACGAAGTGCGCGAGGTCGTGCGCGTGAAGGAAGGCGACCAGGCGCGCTGGCGGGTCACCGGGCGCGCCTGGGATGGCGAGCGGCCGTTCGACGACCGGCAGGTCTCCGAATCCTATCTCCTGGGGGACCGGCGGGCGGGAGAGCTGGCCCTCCTCGAGACCCTGTCGCGCGCCTTTTGCGGGGCGATTGGCGGGCTGATCGGCTGGAGCGCGCTCGTTCCCGAGACCCGGGTTACGGCCTAGTCCGGCACGGCGCCGTCGCGCGCCATGAACTCGCGGATGAACAAATTGTAGCCGGTCATGTTCTGGGCCTTGGCGGTGCGATTCCAGCGCTCCTTGACCGCGATCCCGGCCGACTGCCAGGCGTGGACCGCCCGCGCCAGCGCTGTCCGCGTGCGCTTTTGTGCCGGAGTATCGGGATTCTTCGGCCGTGCATAGCGCTTCACGTACAACCGGCCGTGCCTCGAAGACAAAATGAGGTCCTTGCCGACTCGCTCGAGGACCTCGGGTGGGATGGGAGTCTTGCGCGCCATGAGCCCACCCTAGGACCGCCATCGGTCGTATTGCAATACGAAGTTGCTTCGGCGTTGCGACGGTGTTGATCGACGGCCGCCATCGGCCTTCGACTCGCCCTGGGGTGAATGAGAGTACGTGCCGACAACTGATCCTGGGGTGAGCCAGGGTCGAAGGAGTCTCGACTCGCCAAGGGACGACCGGGTCGACCCTTGGCTCGCCTCCTGCAAGTCGGTTGTGTAGGATGCGCGAACCCGAGTGAGCCTGGGCCCGCGCCGGGCTCTGTCAGCAACCCATCGGAGGCGTGTTCATGGGTCGTTTGATCCTCTTCCTGCTGATCCTGGCCGGGATCGCTTACTTGATGCCGTCGCCGGTCACTCATCACGAGGCCTCGGTCGAGATCAACGCTCCGCGGGAGCGCGTCTGGCAGGCGCTCTCCGATCTCAAGGGCTGGTCGCGCTGGAACGAAGACGTCGATAGCACCGGGTTCGTCACCGACCAGCAAGATGGGCTGGGCACTCAGATGCGCTTGGACGGAAAGTTCATGACCATTTACGAAACGGTCACGGCTTGGGAGCCGTACAACCGCATCGAGGTGAGCGTGAAGCTCAGGCCCAATCTCACGGAAGACCACGTGATGCGTTACACGATGGCGCCCGAGTTCGATCGCACCACGGTGAAGGTCGAAGAGGACTACAAGATGCGCGGCGGCTATCTCGGCCACGCGCTTGATGTTCTCGCCTTCGGCCGGATGCGGGACGGATTCCGAGGCCCCGCGATGGGCTATCTCAAGCGCCTGGCGGAGACGGGGGTGGGCATGGGGACTTCGCTCCGGTATCCTGAGCCTAAGAAAGCAGCGCCTCTACACTCGTAAGCATCGTCCCGCGGTCGCGGTTGGGAGACGAAATGGCAACCCGCTTCGACACCTCATCCGAGCACACGTTCCTCGTCGCCGACGGACAATGGGAGGCGAGAGGCCGCGGCTTGGTTGGCCCCGACGCTCGCGAAGCCGAGATCACCGGACGCACGTCGATCCGCACGCGTGGCGGTGGTCTCATCACGGTCGACTCGGTGATGACCGTGCACGCCAACATTCCCTTCGACGTGCGGCAGGTCTACGAAGTGCGGCGCACCATCCTGCCCGAGCGGCTCACCTTCGTGCAGCGAAACGACCGGATTGGGGAGCTGGAAGGGGAGATCTGGCTGCTTCCCGACTACGTGGTTCTCCACTACGCCTCGCCCAAGGGGCGCTTCCGCGGCTCCGAGATGCTGATTCGCCGCTCGGCGGATCGCTACACCGCGGTCGGCCATTTCGTGGCCGACAAGCGCGCGCAGACGGTGTGGGAAGTGGAGCTGACGCGGACCGCGGCCTCGGCGGCCGACGGCTTCTAGCAAACTAGCGGCGCTTCTTCTTCGCTTTCGGCTGCTTCCCGCCGGCGCGAATCTCGTCGAGAAAATCGACCGCCCGCCTCAGATGCGGGATCACGATCGATCCGCCCACGATCAACGCCACGCTGAACGATTCCTGGAACTCCGCGTCGCTCACGCCCTCTTCCGCACAGCGAATCAGATGATAGGAGATGCAGTCGTCGCAGCGCAGCACCATCGAGGCGACGAGACCCATCAGCTCTTTGGTTTTCGAGGGCAGGGCGCCCGCGCGATAGGTCTGGCCGTCAAGCGAGAAAAAGCGCTTGGTCTCGAGCGTGGCGGTCTCGAGCACGCGCGCGTTCAGCCGCTCGCGCTCCTTGCGGAAGCTCTCGAGTCGCGACATGCATCCTCCGGGGACGAGAACGAGGCGGAAGCGAGCGCGCAGCGCTTCGCCGCCGCGGGAGAGCTTTGCGCGAGCTCCTTGGCGAGCCCGACGAGGGTCAACGATTCGAAGGGGCGATCCGATTCGCGCTCCATGGGCTCGAGGGTGGTCATCCAGCGCGGCGGGACGGGCAGCGCGCGCTCGCGCGAGCCGCCGGCCGACTCCTCGCCCAAAGCGCGCACCGAGCGCCGCACTTCGGCCAGCGTGGCGGCTGCGAGTCCGGGCTTGGCCTTGTATCCGGTTTGGCCCGCGCCCTTGGAGTCGGCCACGGGGTCGAGCCAGCCCGCGTCCATCAAGTCGTCGAGCGGCGCGTGCACGAGGCGCGGTGACACTTCGAGCGCTTCGGCCAGCGCTTCGGGCTCCATCTCGCCGCACACCGCGAGCATGGCCGCGGCCGCCAGGGCCAAGCGCTCGCGCTCTTCCCACGCCAGATTGCCTGGCTCCTCCGACTCACGCAGCCACGCCGGCACGTTTTGCACCAGGTAGCCCGTCTCCGCGCCGATCAAGACCGCGAACCAGTTGAAGTAGATCCAGGCGAGAAAGATGGGAAGCGCCGCGAGCTTTCCGTACACCGTGCTGTAGGCGGCGGTGATCGCCTTCACCCAGATGGGAAACACGATCTGGAAGAGCTCGAGCAGCGCGACCGCGAGCACCGCGCCGGCGAGGGCAGCAACCAGGCGCACGCGCGTGTTGGGCGTGACGAGATAGAGCGCGGTCAAGACGGCGAGGCCGACCAACGGCCCCGCAATGCGCACGAGCGTAAAGCCGAAGAGCGACCACTCGGGGGGCCACGCGTTCACGGTGACGCGCGCCGTGGAGACGATGGTCGTCCACAACGCGATCCACAACGGTCCGATCACGAGCAAACCGCCGTAGCTCAGGATGCGCGTGGGCAGGGGGCGGCTCTCGCGCGCGCCCCAGATCACGTTGAATGCCGAATCGATCTGGGCGAGCAGCATCATCGAGGTGGCGACAAGGGCGAGACCGCCCACGAGGCCGAACGCCGCCGGGTTCATGTGGTGGACGATCAAGACCAGCTCGTTGGCCGCATCGCTGCCGCCCAGGCGCAGGTGCGCGATGAGCCAGGGGAAGACCTTGTCCTCGATGCCGAGCGCGCGCACGACCGAGAGCAGAACGACCAGGAACGGAACGGCCGAGAGCAGCGTGGCGTAGGTGAGGGCGGAGGTGCGCAGGAAGAGGCCGTTTTCCCGCATGTGGCGCCGAAAAATGGTCCACGCCGTACCCCAGGCGGGGGGCGCGTCTCTCTCGGTGGCGGCGGCCTGGGAGGATAGGGAGCCGGAACTTTCCACGGTCTCAACGATTACCACGGCGGCCGACGCCGCACCATTACCAGAGCTTCTCGGCCAGGGTGACCTTGAAGGGATGGTCGAGCAGCGGCTCCATGGCTTCGATGAAGCGCACCGTGTGCGCCAGAGCCGAGTGCTCCGCGAACGCATGCATGTCGATCCAGCGCGAGTAAATATAGAACTCGTCGGGATCGCGCACCGAGTGGAAGCCGCCGTAGTCGAGGCAGCCTTCTTCCATTCGGGTCGGGCCCTGCACGTCGAACATGGCCTGGCGCACCTTCTCCTCCATGCCGGGCCGGGCGTGAAAGCGTGCAAAACAGAAGATCTCCATCGCGATTTCCCCCCAGAGCCGTGCACTTCGGCATACCGGAGCCCGGTTGACGGGCCCGGGACCACGCTCCAAGCTAGGGACTGGCCTCGCCCCGCCTCCCCGCCGATAATGGATACGATGAGGATTATCCGCCCCATCGAGGTCACTTTCGTGGCGTTGGCCTGGCTCGCCTGCGGCCTTGCCACGTCCGCCCGTGCCACCTCGCTCCCCGAGCCCTTCGATCCCGGTCTTTCCGGCTTTCGCATCCTCCTGGACGGCGAAGAATGTCCGTTCAACGTGCTCGCCTTCTACGTGCGTCCGGAAGAGAACATGCCGATCGAGATCGAGTCGCCCGACCCCGCGCACTCCTACGCGCTGCTCGCCGATCGCGGCACGGTGATCGAGCTGGGGCAGGGGCGCTGGGCGTGGCGCGCGCCGAGCGAGCCCGGGCAGTGCGAGCTGGTCGTGCTCCATGGCGGAACGCCGGAGACCATCACGTTGCACGCTTTCGTCATGGTGCCGTTCGAAGCGGTGCAGAACGGAATGCTGAACGGCTATCGCATCGGCGAGTATCCGGTGGCGCTCAGCAACGATTCGCCCTGGTCTTTGACCATGGCGCCGGCCTATGCGGCGCCTGCCGGGTTCATCGAGGTCACGGCGCAGAACATCGACACGCCGGTGTCGCCGCACTTCAAGCTCGGGCAGTTCCTGTGCAAGCAGCCGAGCGACTTCCCCAAGTACCTCGTGCTCACGACGCGGCTCCTGATCAAGCTCGAGCGCATCCTCGACGAGGTGAACCGCCTCGGCCATCCCACGAGCACCTTCGTGATCATGAGCGGCTACCGTACGCCGTACTACAACGCCGCCATCGGCAACGTGAAGCTCTCTCGCCACCAGTACGGCGACGCCTCGGACATCTACATCGACGAGGACCACGACGGCCGCATGGACGATCTCAATGGCGATCACCGCGTGAATATGAAAGACTCACAGTTGCTGTCCTCGATCGTCGACGCGATGCAGAACGGCCCCGCCCTGGCTTCCCTGACCGGCGGGATCGGCGTCTACAAAGCGACCTCCGAACACGGCCCGTTCGTCCACGTCGACGCGCGGGGCCGGGCCGCGCACTGGTGAGGATGAGTTGAAGAAAATCGCAGCGCTGTTTGCCGCAGCCTTCGTGATGACGTGGCTCGCGGCTCCGCTGGCCGCCAAGAAGACCGAGACCACGAACGTGCCTCCCGATTCCATCGCCGCCCACCAGCGCGAATTCGAAGCCTGGCGCAAGGATCGCGTCGCCTCCCTGTCCAAGCCGGACGGCTGGCTCTCGCTTGCGGGTCTCTACTGGCTGAATCCCGGCGACAACAAGTTCGGCTCGGCGGAAAGCAATCCGGTGCGCTTCCCCGACAAGGCGCCGGCGCAGATGGGCACGTTCACGCTCGACTACGGAAAAGTCCACGTCAGCGTGCTGCCGGACGCGAAGGTGACGAGCGACGGGGCGCCCGTCGCCCAGATGGATCTGATCAGCGACCAGGACGGCAAGCCGACGATTCTGCAGATGGGCTCGCTCTCCTGGTACGTGATCCAGCGCGGCGACCGCTTCGCCATCCGCATCAAGGACACGGATAGCCCGGCGCTGCAGATGTTCAAGGGCGTTCCGTATTATCCGTATTCCGAGGCCTGGCGCTTCGTCGCCACCTGGGAGCCCTACATTCCGCCGAAGCAGGTGCAGGTCACGAACATCGTGGGCCAGACGTTCGACCAGCAATGTCCCGGCGCGTACGTCTTCCAGAAGAACGGCGTGACCTATCGCCTGGAGCCCACGCGCGAGGAGAACCAATTGTTCCTCGTTTTCTCCGACGCCACGACGGGACGTGACACCTACGGGGGCGGACGCTTCCTCTACACCTCGATCCCCGACATGAACACGCACAAGGTCGTGCTCGACTTCAATCGCGCCTACAATCCGCCCTGCGCCTTCACGGCATGGGCCACGTGTCCGTTGCCCATGCCGCAGAACAAGCTCGCGATTCGTGTCGAAGCGGGCGAGAAGCTGAACCCTAACGGCGTGAGCGCCCCGGGGCACTCGGTGAATTGAGCGCGTCGCCTCCGCCGCGC
Source organism: Candidatus Eiseniibacteriota bacterium (assembly GCA_035259005.1). GTDB lineage: Bacteria > Eisenbacteria > RBG-16-71-46 > RBG-16-71-46 > DASYSL01 > DASYSL01. Next base: position 6,556 of record DATFWU010000072.1, on the reverse strand, counting down.
TGGGAAGACTACCGGGATCACTTCGCGACCATTCGCTCGGCTGCGCTGCGTGCGGCCGATCCCGCACGCGCGGTCGGGCGCGCCCTCTCCGTACCGCCCGTGGGCCGCGTGTACTTGCTCGCCCTGGGCAAGGCGTCGATCGCCATGACGAGCGCGGCTCTCGAAGTCTTGGGCGCTCGTAGGGTGGCGGGCGTCATCGCGCATCCCCACGGTGCTTCGCCCGAGCCCTCCTGGCCCAAGACGATTCGCTCCATCGAGGCCGGTCATCCATTTCCCGACGCCGGGAGCCTGCGCGCCGGTCAAGAAGCCTGGAACATGCTCGGCGAAGTGCGCCGCGGCGATTTCGTGCTCGTGCTGGTTTCGGGGGGCGGCTCGGCGCTCTTCGAGCACTTGCGGCCCGGGAGCACGCTCGAAGACCTGGCAGCTTTGACGCGCGATCTGCAGCGCGCCGGCAGCGACATCCGCGAGCTGAACACGGTGCGCCGCGCCCTCTCGCTGGTGAAGGGCGGCGGCCTCGCGGCCCGCGCCGGCGAAGCCGATCTCCTGGCGCTCCTGCTCTCGGACGTGATGGAAGACGATCCCGCGGCCATCGCCTCGGGACCCACGGTGCCTTCGCCCACTGGCCCCAAGGAAGCTCTCGACGTGCTGCGCAAACGCGGTCTCGCCGGCCGCTATCCGCAAGTCGAGAAGGCGCTGCATGAGCCTGCCGATGCTCGTCCCACGCGCTCGTCTCAAGGCAAGCGGGAGACGCGCATCATCGGCTCCAATCGCATGGCGGCCGAGGCGGCGCGTGATGCCGCGAGCACACTCGGCTTTCAAGCCTCGATCGTGGGGCCAGCGCTCGAGGGCGAAGCGCGGGTGGTCGGCGATCGGATCGCCCGCGAGAGTGTGGGCGGGCGCCCGGCATGCGTCGTGCGCGGCGGCGAGACCACGGTCACGGTGAGGGGCGACGGGCGCGGAGGGCGCAACTCCGAGCTCGCGCTCGCGGCGGCGCTCGCGCTCGAAGGAACCGAGCGGGTGGCGCTCATGACCTTCGCCACCGACGGCGTCGATGGCGCGAGCGATGCCGCGGGCGCCATCGTCACCGGCGAGACCGTGTCGCGAGCGCGCAAGCGTGGGCTCTCGCCCGAAGATGCGCTCCACCGCAACGATTCGGGAACCTTCTTCGAACAGCTCGGCGATGCCGTGAAGACGGGCCCCACCGGCACCAACGTGAATGATTTGGTGGTGGTGCTCGCCTATCCCTGAAGCAGAAGCCCGCCGGCCACCAGCGTGTCCCACACGGCCGGCGGCTGATAACGCTTGCCGCCCTGGCCCGGGAACCAATGCAGCTTGGCCGCGGGCCAGCGCACCCACACGGATTGTGCGCCGTCGATCGGCTGAGCGAGCGCGCGGAACTCGAAGCGCCCGATCTTGAGCGTGAGCAGCTCTCGCCCGCCGAGCGGCTCGGTGAGCAACACGTCGGCCGACCAAGCGCCCTGCGAGCGCGTGGCCATCACCTCCACGTCCTCGGGCCGGATGCACACCGCCCACTCGCGCGCCTCGGGCATGCCCGGCGGCGCGCTCGCGCGCACCCCGTCGCCATCCAGCGCATCGTCCAACGCGTGCGCGCGCCACACGTTCATGCGCGGGCTGCCCACGAACGTGGCGACGAAGAGGCTCTCGGGATTTTGATACAGCTCGTGCGGCGCCGACGACTGCTCGACGCGCCCTTCGCTCAGCAAGATGACCTCGTCCGCCAAGCTCATGGCTTCCGACTGGTCGTGCGTCACGTACAGCACAGGCGCTTCCACCGTGCGGAAGAGCGCCTTGAGCTCGCCGCGCATGTTGTCACGAAGCGAAGCGTCGAGATTGGAGAGCGGCTCGTCGAGCAGATAGAGACGCGGCTTCTTCACCAGAGCGCGTCCCAGCGCGACGCGCTGCTGCTGGCCACCGGACAGTGCCGCGGGTTTGCGATCGAGAAGCTTGATCAGCCCCATGCGCTCGGCTATGTCATTCACCCGAGCCCGGCGCGCGGCGTCGGGTTCGCCGCGCGCCTCCAGCGCGAGACCGAGGTTCTCGGCCACGGTGAGATGCGGATAGAGCGCGTAGTTCTGGAATACGAAGCCCACGCCGCGCTTCTCGGGCGGAAGGGAATCGAACGACTCGCCGTCCATGGCGAGGGTTCCGGCCGAAGCTTGCTCGAGCCCGGCCACGATGCGAAGCAACGTCGTCTTGCCACAGCCTGACGGGCCGAGCAGCGCGATCACGCGCCCCGGCGGGGCGTGGAACGACACGCCGTCCAGGGCCTTGGTCGAAGGCAAGAAGGTCTTGGCGATCCCTTCGGCCACCAGGCCTTGCGCGCTCATCCCTTCACCGCTCCGCGCGTGAGCCCGGAGACGATCCGGCGCTGGAACACGAGCACGAGGACGAACAACGGCAACGTGGCGAGCGTGATCGCCGCGCACAGCGGGCCCCAGGGGATCTCGTACAACGAGGCGCCGCTCACGCTCGCGATGCCGGCGGTCACCGTCTTCGCCTGATCGCGCGTCAGGAAGGTGACGGCGAGCATGAATTCGTTCCACGCGAAGATGAAGACGAGAATGCCGGCCGTGACGATCGAAGGCGTGGCGAGCGGGGCGAGCACGCGCACCAGCCGCCGAACGACTGACAGCCCGTCCAGACGCGCGGCTTCGTCGATGGAGACGGGGATCGAACGGAATCCGCTCTCCAGCACCCACACGGCGAGCGGCAAGTGGAGCGCGGCGTAGGGGACGACCAACGCCACCGGCTGGTTGATCCAGCCCAGGCCGCGCACGGCCTCATACAAAGGAAAGAGCAGCAAGATCGGCGGGAAGAGCGAGAGCACGAGAAAGGTGAGCAGGACACGGTCGCGGTCGCGCGGCAACAGGCGCGCCAGTGCCATGGCCGCAGGTGTGGCGAACACCAGACAGAGCAACGCCGCGAAGAAAGCGATGAACGTGCTGTTGAGCAGGTAGAGGCCGAACGGCTTGCGCTCCCAGATGGCGCGGAAGTGCTCCCCGGTCGGCGGATGCGGCCAGTAGACCAGGGGTGCGTGCGTGATCTGGGCGTCGGGCTTGATCGCGGTCAGGATCTGCCACAGGACGGGGCCCAGGCTCCAGGCGAGAGCGAGCAGGATGGCGATCGCGAAGGCGACGCGACGCGTCACGACACTTCTCCCGGCTCGCGCGCCCAGCGCACGATAGCCCACGAAAGCAGCGCCATCAGCACCACCGCCTGCACGGCGAGCGCGGAACCGTAGCCGAAATCGAGATAGCGGAAATAGTTTCGGTAGGCGTAGAGCGACACCGTCTCGGTGGCGCCCCCGGGGCCGCCGCCCGTCATCACGTAGATGAGATCGAAGGCCCCGTAGGCCTGGATCAAGCGGAAGAGTCCGGCCACCAGCACGGAAGGCAGAAGCAGAGGCAATGTGACGCGCGCGAGCCGGCGCCACGGGCTCAAGCCGTCCAAGCGCGCGGCTTCGACCACCGTGTCGGGAATGCCCTGCAGGCCGGCGAGCAGCACGAGCGTGACGAAGGGCGTCGTCTTCCACACGTCGGCCAAGACGACGGTGGTCATCGCGGTCGCGGGCGCGCCGAGCCAGGCGACCGGCGCGCGCAATAAACCCAAGCGTTGTAGCAAGTCGTTGGCCACGCCGAACGTGTCATTGGCGATCCACGCCCAGGCCAGCGCCATGATCGCCGTCGGCAGCACCCACGGCAGCGTGACCAGCGCGCGCACGAGCCCGCGCCCGCGAAACGCGCGATGGAGCAACAACGCGAGCGCGAGCCCGAGCCCCAGCTCGATGGCCACCGAGGAGAACGTGAACATGACCGTGTTGCCGAGCGACTTGAGCCAGCGCGCGTCGTTCCACAGGCGGTCATACTGGTCGATGCCCGCGAAGGAGAACTGCTGATTGCCCACCAGGTCGGCGTGCAGGAACGAGAGCCAGAGAACGCGCAGGATGGGAAGCGCGATCACGGCCAGCAAGAAGAGAAACGCCGGCGCGATGAGCACCCAGCTCTCGCGAATCGTCGCGCGCCCGTTCATCCCGCGGTCCCCCGCGGCGGATGTCGGGGTCCGAGCAGCAAGCGCGTCTCGTGGGCCGCGTGCTCGAGCGCCATCTGCGGCGATTCGATGCCGGCGAGCGCGGCACTCAGGTGTCGCTGCAAGATATCGGAAGCCTGCGCGTAGCGCGCGATGGCCGGGCGTACCGTGCAGTGACGATGCAGGGCGCGGAAGCGCGTGAGGAACGGATTGACGGCAAGGAGGGTCGAATCGAGATACGCCGCTTCGAGTGCGGGGGCGTAACCGGTGGGGGCGCAGAGCGCGCGCTGGCTCTCGATGGAAACGGCGTAGCGAATGAACTCCGTCGCCAGCTCGGGATTCTTGCTATAGGTCGAGACTCCCAGTCCCCAGCCACCGAGGGTTCCCGAGGGCCGGCCGCCGTCGGTCGCGGGCATGAGCAAGACCCCGACGTGGCCCACGAGTGGCGAGCCCGCTTGCTGCGAGAGCCGGTACGCGTACGGCCAGTTGCGCAGGAACGCCGCGCGTCCGTCCTGGAAGATGCGGCGGCTTTCCTCTTCTTGATACGTTCCCACGCCGGGTGGGCTCGCGCGCACCTGCGGAGCGTCGACGAGGAAATGCGCCGCCGCCACCGCTTCGGGGTCCTCGAGGCCGATGTCATTGGTCTCGGGATCGATCCAGTAGCCGCCGTAACCCGTGAGCACCTCGAGGTAGTTGCAGACGAGGCCTTCGTACTGCGCCCCTTGCCACACGTAGCCCCAGCGCGCCGGCGGATCGCCGAGCACGACGGCATCCTCGGCGAGCTGTTCGAACGTGGCCGGCGGATGAACATGCGCGGAGTCGAGCCAATCCTGGCGGTAGAACAAGAGGCCCATGTCGGTGCGCACGGGCACGCGATAAAGATGGCCGTCGAAGATCCCGGCGTCCCACGCGTGGGGGAGGAAATGCTCGCGCTCGCTCGGGGGGAACGAATCATCGAGAGCGCGGAGCCAGCCCGCGGCGGCGAACTTGGGCGTCCACGTGACATCGAGATAGACGAGATCGAAAGTGGCGTCGCGGGCGAGCAGCGAGGTCGTATAGAGGCTCTCGCGCAGGTCGGTAGACTGCGGCCCCTCGACGAGATCGACGTGCGTTCCCGGATGCGCGGCCTCGAAACCGTTAGCGATAGGCTGCCAGAAGGGGCGCTCGCTGGGCGGCAGGAGCACGGAGATCGTGCTCGTCGCCGGACCGTGTGCCGACGGCGGCGCGCAGCCTATCCCCACGGCCGCAGTGCTCATGAGCACGAGAGCGGCCCAAATGACCTTCTTGGGCGCAATCATTCCGGATGACTCACGTGTCCAGCCGGGGCAGGCCGGGCTTTCCCATGCGGGGACAAGTCGATGATTTCTTACGCTTATTGGGATGACTTGTCGAGGGGGCGGCTCCTGGCCCCGACACGGCTCGCCTGCTACCCTCGCGCCTCTAACGTCCCTCGGAGGGGATCCTCCCATGCGCGCGCTTGTCTCGAGCTTCTTCGCCCTTTTCCTCGCCACGCCAGTTCTTGTTGGCGATGCCCCCGGCACCGGCGCGCCGGCACCGACTTGGACGGCGTCCAAACCCGTGTCCGGCTCCTTGCCGCAGGCGACGCCCTCCGGTCCTGCGACCATGATCGCGCTGCCCGCTCAACCGGCCAGCTTCAGCGTCGAGATGCACATGGTCGGAAACGGCGAAGACTTGACCATGAAGCGCACGGTCGATGGCGCCAAGACGCGGATGGACATCGCCGGCAAGAAGGCCGCCGGCTTGGTGACCCACTGAGAGACAAATTCACAGGCGAGGAGACACCCGAGGAGCGCCAGCGCCTCATTGACCGCATCATGGCGAGCCCGTCGTATCGGATCGCCTTCGAAGATTCGGCTTTCCTTCACGAGGACAGCGTGCGCCCCGCACGGCTGCAGCTCGAGCTCATGAAGCCCGAGCGCACTCTCCTCGGCCATCACATCAAGAGCACGATCGTCGTCTTTGGCAGCGCCCGCGTGCAGTCGCCCACGATTACGAAACAGGAAGTGGCCGAGCTGGAAGCACGGGCCAAGAAGGGGCCCGAAAGCGAAGGCTTGTCCGAAGCGCTCCACAAGGCGAAGAAGCGCGCCCACTACTCACGCTACTACGACGAGGCGCGCAAGCTCGCGCGCATGGTCTCGGAACGCTTCCAGCAAGATCACAAGCGCCACTACGTGATCATGACCGGCGGCGGCCCCGGGATCATGGAAGCTGCCAACCGCGGCGCCCACGACGTGAACGCCAGGAGCATCGGTCTCAATATCCAAATTCCGCACGAACAGGAGCCGAACCCATTCATCACGCCCGAGCTGTGCTTCCTATTTCACTACTTCGCCTTGCGCAAGATGCATTTCATGCTTCGCGCCCGCGCGCTCGTAGCCTTTCCCGGCGGCTTCGGCACGCTCGACGAGCTGACGGATGCCCTCACGCTGATTCAGACCAAGAAGATCGAACCGATGCCGATCATCCTTTTCGGCACCGACTACTGGAA
>DATFWU010000071.1:0-13511 GCA_035259005.1 Candidatus Eiseniibacteriota bacterium | reverse complement strand
AGCAGGATGTCGGAGGTTCAAATCCTCTCGCCCCGACCATGTTCTCCCGCCGTGCGCCTGTAGCTCAGTTGGATAGAGCAGCGGATTTCTAATCCGCGGGTCGGGGGTTCGACTCCCTCCAGGCGCGAACCCCTCGAGCCGTTCGTCGGCTCGACGGCGGGTGAAGCGACACACGCGGGCCGTCGCCGCCACGCGGCGCCTGCCCACATGGTGGATGTAGCTCAGCCGGTAGAGCACTGGACTGTGGCTCCAGGTGTCGCGGGTTCGATCCCCGTCATCCACCCCAAAGAACCGACGCCGCTCCGAGACTTCGGGGCGGCGTCCGCGTTTCGAGGCGGCCGGGTCGTCAGGGCGTCCAGCGGCCGCGCGCGCGCATCGTCTCGACGAGGGCTTGGGCGGCGCGGGCGCGGTGCGAGATCGCGTTCTTCTCGCCGGCCGCGAGCTCGGCCAGGGTGCGGCTCGTGCCCTCGGGCACGAAGAGCGGATCATAGCCGAAGCCGTTCGTGCCGCGCGTTTGTGTCTCGATGAAGCCTTCGAGCCGGCCCTCGGCGCTCACTTCCTTGCCTTCGGGGTCGGCGAGAACGAACACGCAGCGAAAACGCGCGCGCCGGTTCACGCCGTGGATGCCGCGCAGGCGCTCGAGCAGGAGATGGTTGTTGTCATCGAAAGTGGCCGTCTCGCCGGCGAAGCGCGCCGAGTAGACACCGGGCTCCCCGCCGATCGCGTCCACCTCGAGGCCGGTGTCGTCGGCGAGAGCGACCCTGCCCGTGGCGCGCGCCGCGGCGTGGGCCTTGATGCGCGCGTTGGCGAGCAGCGTGTGGCCGTCCTCCGGCGGCAGCTCGATCCCGGAGGGCAGGGGCTCGAGGCGGATCGGGGCATTGGCGAGAAGCGCCGAGATCTCAGCCAGCTTGTGCGGATTTCCGGAGCCGAAAACCCAGACGGTTCGCTCCTCTAGTGACAAACGACCCCCGGGAGGTCGTTGAAGTACACCTGCCGGAAGATGGCAAGGTCACCGATGTCCGTGGCGCCTGATTGATCGAAGTCCGTTTCTGGCGCCGAGGGATTGTTGAAATAGTTCTGCCGAAAGAGATTGAGGTCGTTCACGTCCGTGGCGCCCGAAGCGTCGAGGTCAGTCGAGCGGCCGGCAATGGTCGCCAGAAAGACGCCGTCCCCCTTCACCGCCATGACCGCAGCGTTCACGAAGCCGCCGAGGCGCGGCGCGAACACCACGAGGCCGTTCACGTCCGACACTCGCGAGATGATCCGCGTCGCGCACGCGACGGAAGTTCCCGGTTCCTGCTGCTCGTACGGAAATACGCCCTGCTGGAAATTGACCGAGACCTGCGTGCCCTCGATAGGCCGGTTCTGGCTGTCGCGCACGATCACGCGGTAGCCGGTGCCGATGAGCATGCCGTTCGAGTCGCCGACGATGACCGGCTGGACCGTGCAGTTCTCGGGCCGGGGCAAGGGATGCATCTGCGCTGCGGCCATATCGGGCAACGAAAGAGCCACGGCCACGAGAAACAAGCACGCATGCTTCAAGGCGGAGTCCTCCGAGTGTCAGAAATTTTCCTTACGGGCACGTCACGCCGGGAACATCGAAGAAATAAACCGACCGGAAGATCGCGAGGTCGCCGAGGTCCGTGAGGCCCGTCTCATCGTAGTCCGTCTCCTGAGAGGCCGGCGCAAAGAGGTAATTTTGCCGGAACAGGACGAGATCGGTGACATCGGTCTTGCCGTCGGCGTTCAGGTCCGTCGAGCGCGCGAGCACCGTGTTCAGGAGGACGCCGTCCGCCCGGACCTGGACCGCATTGGCGTTGGCGAAGCCACCGAAGCGCGGCTGGAAGACGACGTTCCCGGCCGCATCCGTCATTTTCATGATCGTCGGACAGGTCACGACCGCGGGCGCCACCTGCACCGTGTACGGGCGCACGGTGCCGGCGAAGGTCAGCGTGACGTGGGAGTTGGCGAGAGGAACGTTCGCGATGTCGCGCACCGTGACGCGATATCCATCCAGGACTTGCAAGCCGTTCGAATCGCCGACGATCACATTCTCGCTAGACGAACGGGTTGGATCGGGTACGCCTGCGTGAGCCGTTGCGACGAAGAGGGAAAGCGCGAATGCGATCGGGACGAAGTGTAGGGCGCGGGAAGACATCATGGCCTCCTTGTCGATGTGCCCCAAGGCACCACGGGGGGACGGGAGACTCCACTGCTTGGCGTGCACGAAGCGGCGACCGCCTCGGGGAGCAGCCGAGTGCGTGTCGAGGTAGGAGGTGCGAAGGAGTGTATCACAGCCTCGACGCCCCGGTGGGGGCGAGCGCCGTGGGCTCAGGGACAGGGCGTGCCTCGCGCGCCCACAAAGAATTCGCGACGGAACAGCCCCAAGTCGGAGACATCAGTAACGCCGTCCTGGTTGAAATCGGTTTCGGCCGCGGTCGGATCGAACAGAAAGCGCTCGCGGAACAAGTGCAGATCGCTCAGGTCGGTGGTTCCGTCCCCGTTCAGATCCGTCGACCGGACCGGGATGGATCGCAGCAGAACGCCGCTGGCTCGTACCTGGACCGTCGTACCCCCGTCGTCGAAACCCGCGATCCGGGCGTGGAAGAAGACATCGCCGTTTTGATCGGTGACGCGCGAAATATTCGCGGGCGAGGCGCAGGTCGCCGACGTGCCCGTCTCCTGCTCCATGAGCGGTCGAGCCGGGCTGCTGAAGAAGACCAGGGACACTTGCGCGCCGTGCTTGGGAACGTTCCCGACGTCGCGAACATTGACGTGAAACTTGTTGCCCATGTCGGCGCCCGAGCTGTTGCCCACGAGCACGGGGTCGGAGTGACTCTTAGAGGGGTCGGGCACGGCCGCGGCCACCGGCCCGGCGAGAAGACAGAGGGTCATCACGACGAAGGCATAGCAATGCAACAAGGTGCGCATGACGCACCTCCGAGCGGGACCTCGGTGGAGCGCATCGGCCGGTCGGGAGCGCCGGAGCGCGCAAGGAAGGAAAGGAAGCCGGGCGGGACCCGAAAGACTGCTACCGCGGAGAGGGACGCAGAGTTCCCGACCCTCCGGAGAGCCCCATCTCGGCGAGTGACTCAGAAGCGCGGTGTGCCCGGGTGTCGTTCAAGAGGACCGAACGGAACATGGCGAGGTCGCCGGAGGCCGGAGAGTCCTAGGTTTTCGACACCGCCGCTCGCGCGCCCTCCGGCGCCAAGAAGGCGATCTCGCCGCCCAGCGCCTTGCGCTGGGCGCGCTGGACCGATTTGAGTCCGCGGCCGGCGAGCGCCAGGAGCTTGGCCAGCTCGGCGCGCGAGAACGTGCCCCGCTCCCCCGTCCCCTGCACCTCGATGAAGCCGCCGCTTCCGGTCATGACCACGTTCAAGTCGACCTCGGCGGTCGAGTCCTCCGAGTAGTCGAGATCGAGCAAGAGCTCGCCCGCCACGCGGCCGACGCTCACCGCCGCCACCGTGTCGAGGAGCGGCGGCGCCACCAGGGCGCCGCGGTTCGCCAAGGCGAAGAAGGCGTCGTGCAGGGCCACGAAGGCGCCGTTCACGGCCGCGGTGCGCGTGCCACCGTCGGCTTCGAGCACGTCGCAGTCGAGGAGGATCGTGCGCTCGCCGAAGGCGGCGAGATCGGTGATCGCGCGCAGCGAGCGCCCGATCAGGCGCGAGATCTCGAGCGCGCGCCCGCCCTTCACGTGGTCGCGCGCGATGCGCTCGGAGGAGGAGCGCGGCAGCATGGCGTATTCGGCCGTCACCCAGCCCGAGCCCTTGCCGCGCAGAAAGGGAGGCACGCGCTCCTCGACCGTCGCGGTGCACAGGACCTTGGTGCGTCCCATCTCGACCAGGGCCGAGCCCTCGGCCTGGCGGGCGGCGCCGCGCACGATCTTGAGCGGGCGCAGAGCAGCGGCCGAGCGCCCGTCGTTTCGACTCATGGTCCGTCCTCCGTTGGGGCTCGAGCCTACACGCGCACCCATCGCTCGTCCTGCCAGTGCACGACCTCGACCGGGGGAAGCTTCTGGCCGAGGAAGCGCTCGCTGGTGGCGCGAAACGCGGGCAAGAGATCGCTCAGGAAGATGCGATGCTCGGGCGGCGACGCGCTCTTGGGCGCCCGCAGGCCCTCGGCTTCGAGCCGCTCGGAGAGGGCGCGCGCCGTGCCCTCGCCGGCATCGACGAGGCGCACCTGGGGTCCTACCGCTTCCTGAATCACGTCCTTCAAGATGGGATAGTGCGTGCAGCCGAGCACCACCGTGTCCACGCCGCGCGCGGCCATCGGCGCCAGGTACTCGCGCGCCACCAGCCGCGTCACTTCGTGGTGCGTCCAGCCTTCCTCGGCCAGCGGCACGAAGAGCGGGCAGGCGTGCGCCACGATCTCGACGCCGGTCGCGAGCCGCTCGACGGCGCGGTGGTAGGCGAGGCTCGCCACCGTGGCGCTCGTGCCGATGACTCCGATCTTGCGATTGCGCGTCGCTTCGAGCGCGGCGCGCGCGCCCGACTCGATCACGCCCACGACCGGCAGGGTGAGCCGCTCCTGGAGCGCCGGCAGCGCGTAGGCGCTCGCCGTGTTGCAGGCCACGACCAGCGCCTTGATGTCGTGCTCGCGCAGGAACTCGGCGGCTTCGAGCGTGAAGCGAGTCACCGTCTCGCCCGACTTCGTGCCGTAGGGCAAGCGCGCCGTGTCGCCGAAATAGAGCAGACGCTCGTCGGGCAGCTGGCGCAACAATTCGCGCACCACGGTCAAGCCGCCGATCCCGGAATCGAACACGCCGAGGGGACGAGGATTCACAGAGCAGCAGTCTAGCGAGCGAGCGCGTCCGTCGCCACTATCGCCACTCGCTCGTGGCCAGCGGCGCTTCCAGGCTGAAATGCCCGGCCAAAGTCGAGATCGGCTGCCCGTTCACCGTGATGATGATGCCGTCGACGGTGGGAAGCTCACCCGCCAGCGTGCGCACGAGGCTCGCGAGCAGCAAGTACTCCTCGGTCGAGCCGCCGTGGAAGCGGCGCACCAGCTCGGGCGAGAAATCGATGTAGAGATCCCCCGACTCGTCGAGGAAGACGTGGCGCACGGTGACGCCGGGCGGAAACACCGGCCTCCCTCCCGCCGTGGGGCCGCGCACCAGCTCGTCGACCAGCGTGCGCACCGTCTCGGTGACGCGGTCGTTCTCGAGCACCTGGCGCTGCTCGGTCACCAGCGAGTCTCCCGACGGGGCGGCGAAGTACAAGGCGACCGAGCGCGTGCCGCGCGGCAGCGCCAGCTCGCCGCTCGCCGCCACCGGCTCCGGCGCTTCGCGGCTCGAGAAGTACCAATAGAGGAGCGCGCCCGCCGCCCCCAGCCCGAGCAGCAAGAGCACGGCGGCGACCGCCGACAGGCCGCGCAGCCAAGTGACGACTCGTCCGAGATTCATGGCCACGCCTCGCCGAGCGCGTAGCGCTCGACCGCGCGCGCCAAGGAGACGGCGAGCGCGTGGATGCCGTCGGGCGAGACCAGGCGCGCGATCTCTTCTTTGCGTCCCGCCGTGCCGCACTCGAGGAGCACGGCCGGGCAATCGGCGCCTTCCGTCGGATACGTGGGCAGAACGCGCACGCGTCCCGGGCCGCGTCCGTCGGCGGCCAGCGAGGCGACGAGGAGATCGGCCACCGTGCGCGCCTCGCCGTGGTGGCGTCCGGCGGCGCGCGGCCAGCTCACGAGCAGCACGGGGCGCGGGCGCGGCCGCCCGCGCACGCCCACGTCCTCCCCACCCACGAGCTGCTGCGGATCGATGCCCAAGGGCGGCGCGACATACGCTGTCACGCCGGCGAGGTTGGTGCCGGGGGCGGCGTCGAAGTGCAGGCTCAGATAGAGATCCGCGTGCGCGCGATTCGCCTGCTCGACGCGCAAGGGCGGTGCCAGATCTTCGTCTTTCTCGCGCGTGAGCTGGATCTCGGTGCCGGGCAGGCGGCGGCGGAGCTCGTCACGCAGCGCGCGTGCCAGAGCCAGCGTGAGGTCCTTCTCGCGCACGCCGGGCAAAGCCACGTAGCCCGAATCCGAGCCGCCGTGGCCGGGATCGATCACCAGCACGCGCAGCGGTCGCGGCACGCCGGGCGCGAGCTCGGCCACCAAGGGCACGAAGCCCGTGGGAATGGGCGCGCGCGCGATCTCGAGCTGGATGCGCTCGGGATCGGAGAGCGTGCGCAACCGGTAGCCTTCGGCCGCGCTCGCGAGGGCGAGCTCGATCCACAAGCCGCCCGTCTCGCGCCGGAAGAGCGCCCGGCTCACCAGACCCTGTCCGACGAGCGTGTCGCCCGGAAGTGGCGTGAGGTGGGCGCCCGGAACGTGCACCGTGAAGCGCGACACGCGCGCCGACACGAGTCCTGCGTCCAGCGGGCGCTGGGACGGAAGCTCGAGGCGCGTGATCGCGCCCTCGACGGTGAGCTGGGGCGGACCGGCGTCGGGCTCGTCGGCGACCAAGAGCAGATGGCCGCGCGCGAGCCTCGCCTGGGGCACGAAGCGTCCGGAGAGAATGGTCTCGAAGACCGAGACCGGCACCCACACCTCGCCCTGCACCTGGCGCGCGGGGGCATCGAGCTGGAAGGTCTCGCCCTCGTCGAGCACCACCCAGCGCGAATCGACGACGAACTTGAGGTCGTGGTGCACGGTGCGCACCACGAGCTTGCGCACGTCGGAGCGCCAGTGGAGGCTCGCGCCCACCAGGCGCGCGAGGTCGCGTGCCGCGAGGTAGTCCTGGCCGTCGAGCGTGCGCACGGGAACGAGCTCGGCCTTGCCCTGGCCCGTGCGCTCGACGACCAACGGCGCCGGGGGTGGGGGCGCGGGAGCGGCCGCCCCGAACGCGGCCGCAAGAAGGACAGCGAGAGCGACCAGCCAAGGCCTCACGAGCGCTCGCTCCTTCGCGCGGCGCGTCGCATCTCGCGCGCGGCGTCCTTCTCGGCGATGGCGCGACGCTTGTCGTACTCCTTCTTGCCGCGCGCCACGCCCACCACCACCTTGGCGTAGCCGCGCGTGAAGTGCACCTGCAGCGGGATCAGCGTGAGGCCCTTGCGCTGCACGAGACCGGCGAGCTTTCGGATCTCGCGCTTGTGCAGGAGGAGCTTGCGCTTGCGCATCGGGTCGTGGTTGAAGCGGCTCGCCGGATCGTAAGGAGAGATGTGGAAGTTGTAGAGGAAGATCTCGCCGCCTTCGGCCATGGCGTAGGCGTCGGCGAGCTGGGCCTTGCCCTCACGCAGTGCTTTCACCTCGGTGCCGGCGAGCACGAGCCCGGCCTCGAAGCGCTCCTCGATGTGATAGTCGTGGAACGCGCGGCGATTGGTGGCGATCACACGATCGCCCCTGGCGGCGCTCGAGACCTTGGCGGCGCTCGAGACCTTGGCGGCGCTCGAGGCCCTGGGCTTTTCCGGGGAAGCCTTGCTCATGGGTGACGCGGCCTCACGCGAAGCCGCCAACAAATGGAATCAGGCAGCCCGAGGGCTGCCTGCTCCGAACGCCGATGGTGCGGAAGGGGGGATTTGAACCCCCATGGAGTTGCCCCCACTGGACCCTGAACCCAGCGCGTCTACCAGTTTCGCCACTTCCGCCCGCTTGCGCGCGAACGTAGGGCAGGCTCGTCGGCCCGGTCAAGCCCGGCACGGCGTCTCTGCCGGCGTCTGTGCGTCGGCCGTCGGACGCGCGACTCAATGCTTGCGCGCGAGCGCGCGCTTCGCCGCGGCGACGATGTCCTTGGCGCGCAGGCCGAAGGCGTCCATGAGCTCCGCCGGCTTGCCGCTCTGACCGAAGCGGTCCCACACCGCCACCATCTCGACCGGCACCGGATGCTCGCGCACGACCACCTCGGCCACCGCGCCCCCCAGGCCGCCGTTCACCTGGTGCTCCTCGGCGGTGACCAGAGCGCCGGTCTCGCGCGCCGAGCGCACGAGGAGCTCGCGATCGAGCGGCTTCAGCGTGTGCAAGTTCACGACGCGTGCCGAGATCTTCTCTCGCGCCAGCGCCTCGCGCGCGCGCAGCGCCTCGTAGACCATCGTGCCACAGGCTACGATCGTCAGATCCGTGCCCTCGCCGAAGATCTCGCCCTTGCCGAAGGTGAACGGCGTCGACTCGTCGGTCACCACCGGCACGTCCTCGCGACCGAAGCGGATGTACACCGGCCCGGGATGGGCGGCGGCCGCCTTGGTCGCCTTCTTCGCCTCGTGGAAATCGCAGGGCACGACCAAGCTCATGTGGGGGAGCGAGCGCATGATCGCGAACTCCTCCATGGCCTGGTGCGTGGCGCCGTCGGGCCCCACGCTGATGCCGCCGTGCGCGCCGCCGATCTTCACGTTCAAGTTGGTGTAGCAGAGCGTGACGCGAATCTGATCGAGATCGCGGCAGGCGGCGAAGGCGCCGTAGGTCGAGTAGAACGGAATCTTTCCCATGACCGCGAGCCCGGCGGCCACGCCACACATGTTCTGCTCGGCCACGCCCATCTGGAAGAAGCGCTCGGGGAACTTCTGCGCGAAGAAGTGCGTCATCGTGGACTCGGAGAGATCACCCACCAGCACGCAGACGCTCGGGTTCTCCTCCCCCAGCTCGACCAGCGCGCGGCCGAAGCCTTCGCGCGTCTTCTTCATGGCCACCGGTTCGGCGAGAGCGATGTTCATGACAGCATCCTCGCCTTCCACGCTTCGTACGTGGTGCCGAGCTCGATCAAGGCGCGCTCGCCCTCGTCCTTCTTGGGCGGCTTGCCGTGCCAGTGGTAGTCGTCCTCCATGAAGGAGACGTTCTTGCTCATGATCGTGCGCGCCAGGACGACGGTGGGCTTGCCCTTCACCGTGCGCGCCTCGTCGTAGGCGCGGATCACAGCCGGGATATCGTGGCCATTCACCTCGATCACATGCCAGCCGAAGGCGCGGTACTTCTCGGCCAGGGGCGCGATGCCCATCACCGTCTGCACCTTGCCGTCGATCTGGATGTCGTTGTAGTCGATGGTCGCGCAGATCGTGTCGAGCTTGTAGTGCGCGGCCGACATCACCGCTTCCCAGATCGATCCTTCCTGCTGCTCGCCGTCCGACATCACGGGATAGACGCGGCGCGGATTGCCGTCCAAGCGCGACGCGAGCGCCACGCCGACACACACCGAGAGACCCTGGCCGAGCGAGCCCGAGGACACTTCGATGCCCGGCGTATCGTGCGCCGAGGGATGGCCCTGGCAGTGGCCTTCGAAGGTGCGGAACTTCAGCAGATCGCGCACCGGGAAATACCCGCGCTCGGCCATGAGCGAATAGATGACCGGTGTCACGTGACCGCACGAGAAGTGCCAGAAGTCGCGGCCCTCCCACTTCGGATTCGCGGGATCGAGGCTCATCTCGTGGAAGAAGAGCACGGTGCCGAAGTCGGCGATGCCCAAGGGCCCGCCGGTGTGCCCGGACTGGGCGTCGATGAGCATGGTGACGATGTCGCGACGCACCTCGAGCGCCTTCTCGGCGAGGGCGTCGGGAGGCCAGGCGAGGCGGCCCCGGGCGTGCGCTCGGGTCGCCGTGGGTTCCACGTGAGTGCTCATCGGGCTCCGATCGGATCGAGTGGGTCGGAAACGGCGGAGGGCCGGGATGGGGCTGTGACTCTACAGGGCGGCTGCCATCATCTTTGCGGCTGCAATCACGAGCGGCCTCGTCACGAGGCGCCTCCGGCCGAGTCGAAAAGTAGCCCGCGGCACGCGGAGTGTCAAACCGGTGGGTCGAGAGGCCGGCGGGTCAGGAAGCCGGCTTGCGGATGCGCGGTCCCGGCGGCGAAGGCTTGGGTGATTCGGCGATCACGCCGAGCAGACTCGTGATCTTGCCATCGCGGTCACGCAGCGGCGCGACGTTCAAGAAGATGTCGACGCGCGAGCCGTCCTTGCGCTTGCGGTAAGTGTCGACCCCGCGCAGCTCTTCCCCGGCGAACAGGCGCTGGCACAGCTTGGTGAACTCGGTGCGCTTCTCGGCGGGCACCACCACCGGATACGGCTTGCCGATCATCTCGCGCTCGGTCCAGCCGAACATGCGCTCGGCCGCCGCGTTCCAGAAGCGGACGATGAAGCCGTGGTCGATCTGGATGATGGCGAGAGGCGAAGCGTGCAAGAGCGTCTTCAGCATCTCGTTCGTCTCGCGCAGCTTCTCGGCCTTCTGCTTGCGCTCGATGAAGTGTCCAAGCCGCTGGCCTACCGAGAGGAACGTCTCCTCGAGCTCCTCGTCGGGCTCGCGGCGCTCGCGCGAGAAGAATTCGATGACGCCGATGATATGGCGGTCGGCACGCACGGGAAAAGCGAACCCGCTGCGGATCTTGCTCTCGACCGCGACGCGGCTGCGCGGGAAGTTGGGATCGACCGAGATGTCCAGGATCCAATGGGGACGGCGCTTCTCCCAGACCCGGCCGGGCAGCCCCTTGCCCGAGGGAAACTTCAGCCCCCGGCTGAGGTCGACGAAGCTCGCTACGTCCTTGCGGCTCTGCCACGCATCCATGAAGTGCAGGAGCTCGCCGCTGTCGTCGAGCATCCAGGCGAGGCCGACGTCCCAGTTTCCGTATTCGCACACTGCCTGCAGGACCTCGCGCGTCGTCGCCGGCACCGGGCTGTCCTCGGCCAGCACGCGGCCCAAGGCCTGCTGGATCGCCAGCTGACGCTCGACCCGCTTGCTCTCGGTCAGATCGCGGATGTAGGCGACGAAGGCGGACTTGTTCCCCTCGAGATGCGCCACGGAGACGAGGATCTCGGCCCAGAACGTCGAGCCGTCCGCGCGCATGGCGGGCATCTCGATGGCTCTTCCGATGATGTGCTTCTCGCCCGTCTCCAGATAGTGCGCCAGGCCGCGCCGATGCCGCTCGCGGTCCTCGGGGGGAATGATGATGTCCGCCATGTCGCGGCGCAGCACATCCCTCTCGGCGCGCTTGAACGTCCTCTCGGCCGCCTTGTTGAAGCCGATGATGACGCCGTGCTGGTCGATGGCCACGATGCATCCGGGTAGATGCTCGATCGCCGCCGAGAGCAGTTGCTCGCGGTTGCGCGCGTCGAGCGCCACCTTCTCGCGCTGCGTGACGTCGGCGCCGACGAAGAGGGTGGCGGGCTTGCCATCCACATGGATCTCCGTCGAGAGGCATTCGAGATCCACGTAGGAGCCGTCGGCGCGCGGAAAGCGCCAGACGCCGCCCCGACAGACGTCATGCGAAGTCGGAGGCGGGCCGCGGTGCGGTCCCGGCGCCACGGTCCTCGGCTTGAGCTCGCCCACACTGCGCCCGATCAGATCCCGGGCCGAACAGCCGAGCAGCGAGCCGGCCGCCGGGTTGGCGAGCAGGACCTTCGTCGTGGCGGGTTCCACGACCAGCATGGCGTGCGGGTGGGCCTCGAAGACAAGACCGAACACCTGCGGGTGAAACGCTGAGCCTCCGGGAGAAGACTCGGTCATTCGGCGCCCACGCAAGATATGGATTTGGTGTCGGCCTGGGAGGGGGGCTTCACTCGTGGGCTACGGAAGTTGCGGGCCGGCCGTAGCGCGGTGAAGGCAGGCACCACATAGCCTAACACCACTTGCCCCGTACGCGGCAAGCGCATCCGCGCGGCCGCGCGCGCGAAAACCCGCTATATGGGCTTCCGCGCGCACGATCGCGCCGCCTCCGGTAAACCATGGAGACGAACGTGGCACGGCTTCCGGGGCACGCGCCCTGCCCGCCGGATGCGCGGCGGCGGACAGGCGTCGTGGCTCCCGACCCGGCCCGGCGTCGGTGGTTTAGCGATCGTTTCCCTTCGGCGCATCGATTCCCTTCACCGATAGATCCCCTTCACCCTCCCCCAGGTGACCGCCTCGGCGGCGGCGGGATGGCACGTGTTGGCGTCGCCCGGCGAGGGGAAGCAACCGGTCGCGTTCGGCTCGAGCGCGCCGGTGTAGGGGTCGAGTCCGTCGAACAGAGCCCACGCTCCGCCATCCGGCTCGCGTCCGGTGGAGCGGTCGTTTCCGCCCTCGTGACTCTTGTACGCGTAGGCGTCGGCGAGAACCGTGTCGGGACCCACGACACGCCAGAGGCGAGCCGTGTCGCCCGCGTTGTTGAGGCTCAAGCCGGCGACCGAGCGGGCGTTGGCGCGCTGCCAGTCGACGGCTTGGCCGCCGAAGACGACGCGATGCTCGTTGGGGCCCAGAAGCCCCGAGAAGGCGTAGCGCGGCGTCGAGTCGGCGTCGGTGAAGAAGTAGCTCGAGAGATCGACGACGGAGGTGCCCTGATTCCAGATCTCGATCCACTCGTCGTCGCGCGCCGAGACGACGCCGTCACCGTTCCAATCGCGCGCCGGCGCCGCGAGGATTTCGTTCAAGAGGATGTCGCACGTGGCGGCGGGCGCGTTGAGAAAGAGCAGCGTGAGAATGACGAGAGAAGCGAGGGCGCGACCCACGATCGAAGCCAGAGACATGGCGGATTCCTCCGGGGGCGAGCGGAGGCTTGGGGGCGGAAAACCGGGGGCCGGCGGATGCCTCGAACCAGAGCGCGCGGAGGCCAAGCACGCGTTTGGCATGCACGAATCGGGCCGCGCGGAAGTCACGCGCCCATCACGAAGCGAAGAGAAAAAGTGACCGCCGGCGCGACACTCGCTGTCACGCCGGCGGACAGGGGGGCGCTTTCGTCGCTTGGAATTCCTACGCGCGTACGCGAACGCTCAGGAACTCGTGCATGCGCTCGAGCGCGGTTTCGAGCTTGGCGAGCGAATTGGCGCACGAGAGGCGCAGATAGCCCTCGCCAAAGCTGCCGAAGGCGGTGCCGGAAAGGACGGCGACGCCCGCCTCGTCGAGCAGGCCGTCGGCCATCTGCTGCGAGGTCATGCCCGTCCCCGTGATGTTGGGGAAAGCGTAGAAGGCGCCGCCCGGCATGCGGCAGCGAACGCCGGGCAGATCGTTCAAGCCGGCCACCAATCGGTCGCGGCGCACGCGGAATTCCTCGACCATGGCCTCGACCGGAGCCTGCGGGCCCTGGAGCGCGGCGATGCCGGCGCGCTGGACGAAGGTCGCGGTACAGGAATTGCAGTTCGTCATGAGCCGCGCCACGTGCTTGGCGAGCGCCGTGTCCATGACGCCGTAGCCGAGGCGCCAGCCGGTCATGGCGTAGGTCTTCGAGAAGCCGTCGAGAATGATCGTCCGCTCCTTGAGGCCAGGGTACGACGCCAGCGAGCGCGCCTCGCCTTCGTAGACGAGACGCGAATAGATCTCGTCGGAGAGAATCGAGAACGAATGCCTGCGCGCCGCCTGGGCGACGCGGTCGAGCGCGGCCGTGCTCAGAACGCCGCCCGTCGGATTGTGCGGCGAGTTGAGGACTAGGACCTTGGTGCGCGTCGTGATGAGACGGTCGAGCTCGTCGGGATCGAACGCCCAGTGGTTCTCCTCGCGCAGCCGCAAGGGCACGGGCTTGGCGCCGGCGAAGCGGATCACCGATTCGTAGATGGGAAACCCGGGATTGGGATAGATCGCCTCGTCGCCTTCGTCGAGCAGCGCGAGCAAGGTGAAAAAGAGAATCGGCTTGCCGCCCGGCGTGACCAC
>DATFWU010000070.1:0-12950 GCA_035259005.1 Candidatus Eiseniibacteriota bacterium | reverse complement strand
CGAACCGCCATAAGTGGCGGTCATAGCGATGGAAGTGGCAGTTCGGATTGGGACAGAAGGGGGGCACCTGGGGGGCTCGCCCAGTGTGCATGCCCCTCCTTCATGCACACATCACGCCATCCGCAATCTTCGGAGCACAACCTTGGGGCACAACTTGACAGGACACCGGGGGGCTCCGTACGCTCAACCTGTTCATTCCTGTTCCCACGGAGGTTTTCGTGCCCGTGCTTCGCGCCATGACCTGCGTCTGTTGTTGTCGCTCCCTCGTGGGGAGCGGGACGCGTCGTCGCGTGAGCGAGCGTGCATGATCTGATCGCCGGGGCCTGAGGCCCCACTCACCGGCAAGCAGAGCCCGAGGCTCCCCTTTCGCGAGGGGAGCCTCGGGCTTTTTGGTCGAAAAGGAGTCCTCATGGCAGGTTTCGAAGGTTTCGTCCTCGGCGTGAGCGCGAGTCCATCTCGCGCCTCACGCTCGCGCGAGCTCCTCGATGCGGCACTCGAGCGCCTGGCGGCGGCCGGCCTGGCGACGAAGCGCGTCGATCTCGAGCGCCTGCCCGCCGAGGCCCTGCTCGGGCGCGCTTCCGACGCCGCCGTGACCGAAGCCCTCCAATGGGTGGCGGGAGCGCGCCTCGTCGTCGTCGCGACGCCGGTCTATCGCGCGACCTACAGCGGGCTCCTCAAGGTGTTCTTCGACCTCCTGCCGAACGGCGCTCTCGCCGGCAAGATCGTCGTGCCCATCGTGACCGGAGGCAGCGCGGCCCACCAGCTCGCACTCGATCACGGCTTGCGCCCGCTCGTTCAGAGCCTAGGCGGACTCACGGTGGCGACCGGCGTCTACGCCGCCCCCGAGCAGTTCGCCGACGGCAGGCCCGATGCCGCGCTCCTCGCGCGCGTTGAGCGCGCCGCTCTGGAAGCGCTTCAGCTCACGGCCCTCGCTTCCCCGTCGTCTGCCTCTTTCGCCACTCACCCCTAGAGGACGCCATGGCCATCACACCCGATCGCCCGCTTGCCATCTATCACGAGCATCCCGACTGGTTCCGTCCCCTGTTCGCCGAGCTCCAACGCCGCGGCGTGCCGTTCGCGCGCTTGGACGCCGCGCGCCACCGTTACGAGCCGGGCAGCGGACCTCCGCCCTACGCGCTCGTCTTCAACCGCATGAGCCCCTCGGCGTGGCGGCGCGGGGCGGGACACGCGATCTTCTACACGCTCGGCTATCTCGACTTCCTCGAGCGCCACGGCCTGCGTGTGGTCAACGGTACGCGGGCCTTTCTCACCGAGATCTCCAAGGCGCGACAGTTGACCCTGCTCGATTCCCTGCGCCTTCCCTCGCCGCGCGCCCGTGTCATCCACGAGCCGTCGCAGGCGCCGGCCGCCGCGGTCGGGCTTCGCTTCCCCGTCGTGGTCAAGCCGAACGTGGGCGGAAGCGGCGCCGGCATCCGGCGCTTCGACTCGATCGAGTCGCTGCGCCAGGCGGCGCTCGACGGCTCGCTCGACCCCGGCTTGGACCACACGCTCCTGGTGCAGGAGTTCCGCGCCGCCGAAAGCGCGCGCATCGTGCGGGTCGAGACTTTGGGCGGCCGCTTCCTGTACGCGATCCGCGTCTACACGACCGGCGAGAGCTTCGATCTGTGCCCGGCCGACATCTGCCAGAGCGTGGACGGCGCCGAGCTCGAGCGTGCCGCTTGCCCGGTGGACGCGCCCAAGAACGGCCTTCGGGTCGAGGCCTACACGCCGCCCGAAACCGTGGTGCGTGAGGTGGAGCGCATCGTGCAGGCGGCCGGGATCGACATCGGCGGCGTCGAGTATCTGATCGACGAGGACGGCGCCCTCTTCTACTACGACATCAACGCGCTCTCCAACTTCGTCGCCGACGCGACGCGCGTGATCGGCTTCGATCCCTTCGCCCGTCTCGCCGACTACCTCGAGCGCGAGGCCGAGCACGGCGCCCGGGTGCCGCTCGCCGTGCCGGAAGGAGTGTGAGCGTGCGCTACGGTTACTGGCTTCCCATGTTCGGTGGCTGGCTCCGCAACGTGCCCGACGAAGGCATGGAGGCGAGCTGGCCGTACGTACGCCGTCTGGCGCGCCGGAGCGAGGAGCTGGGCTTCGACGTCACGCTGCTCGCCGAGCTCAACCTGAACGACATCAAGGGCGTGGACGCCCCGTCGCTCGACGCGTGGTCGACCGCGGCCGCGCTCGCTGCCGTGACCGACACGCTCGAGATCATGGTGGCGGTGCGTCCGACGTTCCATCCGCCGGCGCTCCTGGCCAAGCAGGTCGCCAATCTCGACCACCTCTCGGGCGGGCGCGTGAGCTTGAACGTGGTGTCGTCGTGGTGGGAGAGCGAGGCCCGCCAATACGGTGTGCCCTTCGACACGCACGACGAGCGCTACGCGCGCACCGGCGAGTGGCTGAGCGTGGCGCGCGGCATGTGGAGCGAAGCACGCTTCGGCTACCAGGGACGCTACTACCAGGTCGAAGACGCCGTGCTCGAGCCCAAACCGGCGCGTCCTCCGGTGCTCTACGCGGGCGGAGAATCGGAGGCGGCCAAGGAGCTGATCGCGCGCTCCTGCGACGCCTACCTCATGCATGGCGATCCGCCCGAGCGCGTGGCGGCCAAGATCGCCGATCTGCGCGCGCGCCGCGAGCGCTCCGGGCGGCCGCCGCTGGTTTTCGGCCTCGCCGCCTACGTCGTGTGCCGCGACACCGCCCTCGAAGCCGAGCGCGAGGTGAAGCGCATCACTACGCTCCGGCCGGGCGCTCCCGGATTCGAGAACTTCGGCCAATGGGTGAACGGCACGCAGCTCGAGCAGCGTCTGCGTCTCGAGGATTACTCGGTGTCGAACCGGGGTCTCGCCGCCGGACTCGTGGGCACGCCGGAGACGATCGCCGCGCGCATCGAGGCCTTCGAGCAGGCGGGGGTCGATCTTCTGCTCCTCCAGCTGAGCCCCCAGCTCGAGGAGATGGAGCGCTTCTCGGCTTCCGTGATGCGGGCCCGGCCGTCGCCGGCCCTCGTTTCCTGACGCTCACCCCGCCCGAGCACCGATCCGTCCCGGGGGCCCGGGCTTTCCCTTGACTCAGCAAGAAGATGTGCCATTCTTCTTGGCGATCGGGCGCCGGCCTTCCTGGCCGGGGCCCGTGTTTTTTCGGCTGCCGCTCCCGTCACCGGCAGAGCACCTGTTTCCACGATTCCTTTGCGGAGGTGGAGCTTGCTCTCTGGGCGAACGCGCTGGCTGTGTCTCGTTCTCCTCTTGGCCTTCCCGGCTCGCGCCGGAGCTGGTCCCGTTTGGGTCGACGAGTTCGCGCCGCCGGGCCAGGCGGCGACCTCGCTCAAACCGCAGTCGCTTCCCGGCGTGCTCCGTCCCCAGGCGCCGCCCGACATCTTCGGCCCCGGCAAGGTCACGACCTTCAGCAACCTGTGGGTGAAGGTCACGAACATCGGCACCATCGGCAACGGGCCCTTCACCGCCACCTCGAGCGATCCATCCGGCCAGTGGCCGGGCGCTTCCGGCGTGGAATACCTGTTCTTCGCCTACATCTGGGTGGGCGCGGTCGACCCCAGCGAAACCGATCCCACGCTCAAGCGTCGCGTGAGCAACTCCTTCGAGTGGCGCCCGGCCTCGCTCGACGAGCGCGATCGCATCTACCAGACCTATGAAGGCAACACCGGCGGGCTCCGGTTCACCGACGACGACGGCGATCACCAGATCGACGAGGATCCGCTCGACGGCTACGATAACGACGGCGACGGCAAAGTCGACGAAGATTACGCCGCCATCTCGCAGCAGGAGTACACCTGCATCGAGCGCGACGACACCAAGGAAGCCATCGACGCTCCAGCGGCCGAGAAGCACGTGCCGCGCGGGCTGCAATTGCGACAGAACGTGTATGCCTTCTCCGTCCCCGGCGCCAACGACTTCGTGGGCATCGAGTGGGAGATCGAGAACGTCTCCGGGCACGAGCTGGACTCGGTGTACGTGGGCATCCGCATCGACCAGGACTGCGGCCCCGTGCTTCGCGATCGCTACTTCGCCGACGATTTGCCCGAGCCGCGCGTGCCGCAGGGTCCGGATCCTTCGATCGCCGGCGATCCCGACGATCCCGATAATCCGAACTACCCTTACATCCGCACGCGCAACAAGTCGGGTCCCCTGCACGTCAACGACATCGAGTATCAGAACGGCCTGTGCAATCTGGACACGGTGTACGTAAACGGGTTCTCGGTGGTCGACGACGACGGCGACCAGGGACAGACGGCAGGCGGATCGGTGTGCATGCTGCTCGGCCACACCATCGATCCCACGGGGCAGAAAGCGCCGCGGCGCGTGGGCTGGAACAGCTACTCCTACTACATTCCGGGCACGCCTTACTCCCAGGGCGGCGTCCCGGTGAACGACGCCGAGCGCTTCGACGCCATGTCGCGGGCCAAGAACGTCGATCCTCAGACCGGGCTCATCACCCAAGCGCCGCCGGAGAGAAACGAGATCAACGACTACTCGGGCATGGGCGCCGTGGGCCCCTTCTTGCACATGCAGCCGGGCGAGAAGATCACGTTCACGTGGGCCCTGGGCGCCCAGCAGGTCGACTACTCGGCCGACCCCAACAACTTGAAGAAGCGCTATTCCAAGCTCGTGGACATGGCGGTGAACGCCCAGCTCACCTACCGCGGCTCCTACGAGATCCGCGAGGGCATCGAGGTCCCGGGGCCGGAGGACTTCGGACGCGAGACCTGTCTCAAGAAGGTGCCGGGAGGACCGACGGCCTTCTCCGATTGCCACGATCAGGAGCCGCGCCAGCTCTCCGACAACCAGTGCACGTGGTTCGATCTCGACTGCAACGTGTGCACCGGCGTGCCCGGCTACGTGGCGCGCCCGTGGACCGCTTCTTCCCCGCCGCCCAACCCGACGCTCGCGCTCAAGCCGGGTGACCGCAAGGTCACGCTCGAGTGGGACAACAAGAGCGAGACCACCCCCGATCCGGTCGAGGGCGCCTTCGACTTCAAGGGCTACAAGATCTGGCGCGCCTCGAACTGGACGCGGCCGGTGAGCTCGAGCGGCCCCAGCGACGACCTGTGGTCGCTGCTCGGCACGTACTACTACTATGACGCCGTCTTCAACCCGCTGCGGCTCAAGAACGCGGCCGGGCAGGACAGCGTGGTGAGCCGCAATCTGTTCCTGGACCGCGTCACCGGCAAGATCCTCTATCCCAACGAGGTGCCGTGCGTGGAGTCGGCGCCCGGGGTGTGCGATCAGGCGCACGGCAAGAAGCTCGCCTTCACGCCGACCGGCCGCGACACGACGATCGAGGGGTACGCGGTCACGCGCTATCCGGTCGGACGCTACACGTACGTGGATCCGACGGCGCTGAACGGCTTCATCTATTTCTACTCGGTCACCGCGTTCGACTCGACCGGACGCGGCGTCACGGTCGCCATGCAGGAAGGAAGGCAGGCCGCCGTCGAGGCCGAGGGCGTGGTGCCGCAGGGCGCGGCGACCGCGTCCGCGTCGAGCGGCGCTCCCTTCGTGGTCCCGAACCCCTATCGCGGTCACGCCGACTGGGACCTGCACCCCAACGCGCAGGATCCCACCGGCACCCACGTCGACTTCCTGAGCCTGCCAGGAGACTGGCGGCAGATCCGCATCTACACGGTGAGCGGCGATCTCGTGCAGACCCTTCATCCGGACGACCTGCAGCCCAACGGGCACGCGCAACGCGAGGGGCCTGGCGACGGCCAGGCGTCGTGGAATCTGGTGTCGCGAAACGGGCAGGACGTGGTGAGCGGGATCTACCTGTTCAGCGTGGAGTCGGGGACGCGAACGACGCGCGGCAAGTTCACGGTGATCCGCTAGCGCCGCTCGCGCCCGCGATCTCGGCGAGCGCGTGGCCCTGGGACTGGGCCGGCGGCTCGATGCCGTAGAGCGCCGACACGGTGGGCGCGATGTCGAGCGTGGTCACCGGACGTCGCACGACCCGGGCCGAAACACCGGCGCCCCAGAAGACGAGCGGCACGTGCGTGTCGTAGCGATACGGCGTGCCGTGGTCGCCGCGCAGGTAGCCGCCGGAGCCGAAGAACGCGAAGGGCCGGGCGATGAAGACCACGTCGCCGCTGCGCCCCGGATAAGCACCCAGTGTGACGGCGTGGCGGAGCGGCTCGTCGGGACCCCGCGAGCCCAGAGTCGACGTGGCGAACCCGGTCTCGAGCCACGGGAAGACAAAGGCCGAGTCGGCGAGCGTCTGGGCGGCCTCGGCCAGGCCGATGCCCGCCCACGCCAGGGAATCGCGATCGAGCCACAGCTGACCTTCTCCCGCCGCCGTCACATAGTCACCCACGCGGTGCCGCGCGCGCCCTCCGTACACCTTGGCGATCTCGGCGCTCGCCCACTGGGCGAGGCTCGAATCCGAGATCGCGCCCAGCGAGTCGCGCGGCGAGACCTCGAAGTGTCGCGCCAGGCTCGGCGTCGGTGCAGCGCCATGATCCGAAGTGACGACCACGGCGTAGCGGCCGCGACCGACGCGCGCGTCGAGAAAGCGCAGGAAGGCCGCCACCTCGCGGTCGGCGCGGGCCGCGAGATCGAGGGACTCGGGACTGTCGGGACCGAAGAGATGGCCGACGCGATCGGTCACCGAGATGGAGAGGCTCAGAAGATCGGGCACGTCGTCGGCCCCGAGTTTCTCTCCTTCGACCGCCTGACGCGCGAACGCGAATTCGCTCGTCAAGGTCCAAGGCGTGGCCACCGTGGCGCGCGCCCCGTCGATCCTGCCGTCTTTGGTGAAGCGATGGGGAAACGTGCTCGCCCCTTTCGCCACCCAGCATGGCGCGTAGGCTTGGGCGGGCAGGAGCGGACGCCAGGGTTGGGCGGAGGCGTCGGCTGCGTGGCGGCCCGCGTTCGCCGCCACCACCCAGGCCGGTAGCTGGCTCATGTAGTACGTGCTCGACTGCATGTGCCCGGTGCTGTCGTCGAGCCAGTAGGCGGCGTCGGCCGAGTAGCCGGTGGGCAGGATGGCGGCGCGCGCCTTGTCCGAGATCCCGATCACCTTGCCGCGGCCGCGCGTCGCGCTCTTCAAGACGTCGCCCACGGTCTCGGCGCGCAGGCGCCAGGGCGAGCTCGACTCCTTGTCGTTGCTGCCGACGGCGCGCGCGCGTGGATCGAAGTCGGCGCTCACCGCGCGCCCCTCACGCGCCTCGTACCAGCCATTGCCGATGATGCCGTGCACCGAGGGCGGCGCGCCGGTGAGCAGCGTGGCGTGGCCGGGCGCCGTCAGCGTCTGCGCGTAGGGGATCGTGCAATCGGTGTAGCGCGTGCCTTCGCGCTCGAGGCGCAGGAAGCCGTCGGCCGTGAAGACGGAGCGGAAACGGTCGAGAAAGTCGGCGCGAAACTGATCGAAGAGCAGGACCACGACCAGGCGCGGGGCGACGGACGGCGTGATCGTGCCCGCGCCCACGCGGCCCCACGAGTCGACGACGAGGCTGTCGTCGGGTGCGGCAGAAGCGGGCGAAGCAAACGAGCAGGCAAACGAGATCGCGGAAGCAACCAGAGCGGCAGAGCGCGCGGACATGAGTCTCCTGGGATTCGGTGGCTCCCGGAATCTCCCCGCGCCAGGATTCGCGATCGACGGCGCCGCCGTCAAGCCAAGGCTAGCGCGCCAGCGTGACCGTCCGCGTCACCGCGCTGTCATCCAGCGAAACCCGCAGGTAATACACCCCCGAGGGGGCGCGCCGCCCGTCCTCGTCCGTGCCTTCCCAGCGCAGCGTGAGGACGCCCGGGCCGCGCGGCCCCGAGGCCAGCGTCGCCACGCGGCGCCCGCGCGCATCGGTCACGGCCGCGTCCAAGGTTCCGGCGCTCGCGAGCTTGAGATCGAAGCTCACCGCGCTCACAAACGGATTTGGCTTGGCCGGCCCCAGCTCCAGGGACGGCCTCGGCATGGGCCCGACGTCGGTGCCCGTGGGCACGATGGCGTAGACCTCGCCGTCCGAGCCGGTGCCGCGATCCACGATGTACATCTCGCCGTAGGCGTCCTGCCCGATGGCCACCGGCGCTTTGCCGGCGCCGGCGCCGACCCCAAGCTCCGTGGTGCGCTCGGTCACCGTGGCGTTCACGCCGTCGTAGCGCAGCGACCACACCTGCCCCGAGCAGTAGTCGGCGAAGAAATAAGCCCCCTGCTCCGCCGGCAGCGCGGCACCGCGGTAGACGGACCCGCCGGTGATGGCGCAGCGATTGCCGTTGTGATCGTAGACATGGATCGGCAGGTCGAAGGGGTCGGGGTCGCACCCGGTGCTCGGGTTGTAGCACGTGAGGCCTTCGAGCCGGCGCCAGCCATAGTTCTGGCCCCCCACGCCCGCCGGCTGGAAGTCGACCTCCTCCCACAGGTTCTGTCCCACGTCGGCGATCCACAGATCGCCGGTCTGGCGGTCGAAGCTCCAGCGATACGGATTGCGCAGGCCCTTGGCCCAGATCTCGGGACGGTAGGCGGGGTCGATCAGGAAAGGATTGTCGGGCGGAATGCGATAGGGATTCCCGCCGATGGGATCGATGCGCAGCATCTTGCCCAGGAGCATGGTCGGATCCTGAGCCCGGTTCTCGGGATCGCCGCCCGATCCCCCGTCGCCCATGCCGATGTAGAGGTAGCGGTCGGGCCCGAAGAGAAGCGTGCCGCCTTTGTGGTTCACGTAGGGCTGATCGATGGTAAGAACGATGCGCGGCTTGGAGGCGTCCACCGAGTCCGGATTGGTGGCCGAGATGGGATAGCGCGCGATCACCGTCTGGTTCGCGTTGCTCACGTAGTCGACGAAGATGAAAGCACTCTCGGGAAAGTCGGGGTGGAAGGCGAGGCCCAAGAGCCCGCGCTCGTCGAACTGCGAGGGATCGACGATCAAGGAGTCGATGTCGAGAAACGGCGTCGGCTTGAGCGCGCCGTTGATCAGGATCCGGATCACCCCGTGCTGCTCGATCACGAAGAGCCGGGGATCGCCCGGCGCCGCCGTGGCGTAGACCGGAAACGCGAGATTGCTCGCGACGCGAACGGTTCCGAGCGCGCTCGCCGAGGAGGCGGTGACGGCGAGCAGAAAGAGCGGTGCGATCCAGGACGGGCGCGTGGCCATGTCGGGCTCCCGCGGGTGGGGCGCCCATCATCTTAGCAGGGGCAGCTCCGAGCGAAACGGAAAGGTGGCCTCGCGCTCGGGTCCGACCGAGACGAGACCGATGGGCACGCCCGAAAGCTCCGACACGCGCGCCAGATAGCGCCGCGCCTTCTCGGGCAGGTCCTGGGCCCGGCGCACGCCGCGCGTGGCTTGGAGCCAGCCCTCGTGCCATTCGTAAACCGGCGACGCCGCCGCCAGCCACGCGGCGTCGGGGTCGAAGTGAGCCTTGTCTCCGCGCGGGCCCTTGTAGCCAACGCCAATGGCGATCTTGTCGACGCCATCGAGCACGTCGAGCTTGGTGATCACGAGCTCGTCCAGGCCGTTCACGCGTCCCGCGTAGCGAAGTGCGGCCGCGTCAAGCCATCCGCAGCGGCGCGGTCGGCCGGTCACCGCGCCGTACTCGTCGCCGACCTCGCGGATGCGCGTTCCCATCTCCTCGGTCAGCTCGGTGGGAAATGGCCCGTTCCCCACGCGCGTGGCGTAGGCCTTGGCCACCCCCACCACGTGGGTGATCGAGCGCGGCCCGAGGCCGGCGCCCGTGAGCGCGCCGCCGGCCACGGTGTGTGACGAGGTGACGTAGGGATAGGTGCCGTGATCGACGTCGAGGAGCGTACCCTGCGCTCCTTCGAGCAACACGCGCTCGCCGCGCGCGAGCGCGTCCCAGAGAAGCTCGCGCGTGTCGGCGAGGAGCGGGGCCAGGCGTCGGCCCACCTCGAAGGTCTCGCGCGTCACCTCTTCCACGCCGGGAAAATCGGCGTGGCTCGCGAGCCGGGCGATGGCGCGGGCGCGCACGCGCTCCACGCCGCGGGCGAGCGCCTCCCGATCCGTGAGATCGCCGGCGCGCACGCCGGCGCGCGCCGCCTTGTCCTCGTAGGCGGGACCGATCCCGCGCCGCGTCGTGCCCACGGCGTCCGGCCCCTCCTCACGCTCGCGCTCGGCCAGGCGGTGATAGGGCAGGATGAGATGCGCGTGTGAAGACAGATAGAGGCGGCCCTCGGCGCGCACGCCGAGGGCTTGGAGGTCGTCCAGCTCCTTGACCAGCGCCAGCGGATCGACGACGACGCCGTTTCCGATCACACAGCGCTTGCCGTCGCGCAGGATGCCCGAGGGCACGAGCTTCAGGACCACCGTTCTACCGTCGTGGATCACGCTGTGACCCGCGTTGGCGCCACCTTGGTAGCGCACCACCCAGTCGTGCTCGCCGGCCAGGAGATCGACGATCTTCCCCTTGCCCTCGTCCCCCCACTGCGCGCCGACGACGACGGTGGCGGGCATGCTCAGGCCACGCGCCCCGGGGCCTGCCCGGTGGCGAGGAAGTCGCGCACCGCGCTCGCGGCCTCGACCCCGGCGCGCTGCTGCGCTTCGGGCGTGCTCGCGGCCACGTGCGGGGTGGCGATCACGTTGGGCAGGCGCAAGAGGGCGCGCTCGCCCGGAGGCTCGACTTGGAACACGTCGAGGCCGGCGCCGCCCAGGTGGCCGGAAGCCAAGGCGCGCTCGAGCGCGGCTTCGTCGACCAAGCCGCCGCGCGCGCAGTTGACGAGCACCGCGCCTTTCTTCATGCGCGCCAGCCGCTCGGCCGAGAGCAGACCACGCGTCTCGGGCAGAAGGGGCGCGTGCAGGCTCACGATGTCGCTTCGCTCGAGGAGATGGTCGAGGCTGGCCGCACTCACCCCGGGCTCGATCTCCTGCACCTCGACCAGCGGATCGTGGGCCAGCACGCGGCAGCCGAAGGCGAGTCCGATCTTGCCCACCTCTTGCCCGATGCGCCCGAAGCCGACCACGCCGAGGGTCTTGCCGCGCACCTCGCGCCCGCCCAGCTCGGCCTTCTCCCAGCGCCCCTCGGCCATGGACGAGGCGGCGCGCGGCACGTGGCGGAAGAGCGCGAGAATCAGGGCCCACGCGTGCTCGGCCACGCTCACCGCGTTGGCGCCGGGTGCGTTGAAGACGGCGATGCCGCGCTCCTTGCAGGCGGCGAGATCGATGTTATCGACGCCGCTCCCGGCTCGCGCCACGGCCCTGAGCCCATTGGCCTGAGCCAGAACGTCGGACGTGACTTTGGTGGCGCCACGCACGAGAAGCGCGTCCGAGCCCGCGAGCGCTTGACCCAGCTGGCCGCCGGCGAGCCCCGAGCGCTCGATCACTTCGTAACCGGCCTCGGTGAGCACGCGCACCGCATCGGGACCGAGCTTGTCCGCGATCCAGATCTTCACGTCGCGCTCTCGAGCGCCCTTTGCGCGACCTCGGCGGCGGATCCGCTCCGCCCGGTGGCGCCGAGCGTCATGGCCGCGTCCTCGAGGGCGCGCGACACCAGGACCGCGTCCTCGGGACCGTAGGCCAGACCCATGTGGCCGACGCGCACGATCTTGCCCTTGAGCGAATCCTGGCCGCCGGTGAGCACGAGATGGTGCATGGAGCGCACGTGCTTCACCACCGCCGACGGATCCACGCCGTCGGGGGGAAGGAGCGCGGTGACCGAATCGGCCGGCGCGCTCGAGAACAGGCGATAGCCCGCGGCCCCCGCCCCCTCGCGGATGGCGCGCGCGAGCGCCGCGTGGCGGCGCCAGACTTCCTGGATGCCGATCTCCTCGATCATGCGCAGCGACTCGTCGAGGGCGAGGACCAAGGACACGGCAGGCGTGAACGGCGTGTCCGACTGGCGCGCCGACGCCGCGGCCTTGGCAAGATCGAGATAGAACGAGGGGCCAGCGGCCGTGGCGGACTCGAGACGCTCGAGGGCGCGCGCTCCCACGCCCAAGACGGCGAGGCCGGGCGGCAGCATGAGACCTTTCTGCGAGCCTCCTACCGCGACATCGATCTGGTCTTCGTCCTGGCGCAGGGCGTGCACGCCCAGGCTCGTCACACAGTCGGCGACCACCAGGGCGCCGGCTTGCCGGGCCGAGGCTGCCAGGGCGCGCGCGTCGTTCAGGGTTCCGGTCGACGTCTCGCTGTGAGTGAAGAAGACGATGCCGGGCTGCAAGCGAGCGACGGCCACCGCCCAGGCCGCGGGATCGACCGGCTTGCCGTACTCGGCCTTCACCACCTCGTGCGCGTGGCCGTAGGCACTCAGGATCTTCGACCAGCGCTCGCCGAACTTGCCCGAGCTTCCTACCAGAACGCGCTCGCCCCGGCGCACCAGCGAGACCACGGCCGACTCGAGCCCGCCGGTGCCGCTCGCGGCCAGGATCACGGCCACGCCCTGGGTGTCGAAGAGGCGCGCCAGGCGCACGCTCACGTCGCCATAGAGGGCGCGGAAGCTCTCGCTGCGATGATGCGGCGGTCTTTGGCCCAGCGCCTGGAGGACGCGCGCCGGGATCTCCACCGGTCCGGGCGTGAACAGCTTTTCGCTCACGGGGGGTCCTTCCCGATTGCGGGTCTCGTGGGGGATTCGTGGGCCAGAGGCGGTGAACGCCGCATGCTAGCAGAGGGCTCGGGCCAGGGGAATCATCCCCCTCGCGAGCCGCGCCTTCTCTCCTCCAGACGCTGGTCCAGATCGGCCGGCAGCTCGTCGAAGCGCACCAGCCGTTCGTGCGCGTGCGAGGCGCGATACTCGCGGCCGTAGTCGTCGCGCTCGAGGAAGCCGTCGTCCACGAGCGCGCGCCGCAGCGTGACCGCGTCGGTGGCGAAGTCCCGGCCCGTTCCCAGAAGCCAGTCTTGAATCCGTGCCGTGACCTCGCGCTCGCTGAGCGGGCGCTGGTTCACGAGCCGCTCCTGGATGGAGCGCAGAAGGATCCACTGATCGCGCCGCTTGCGCGGCAGGTCGCGCCCGGCTCCGCCGCGCGCGCACAAAGTGAGAAAGCGCTCCGCGAACTCGCCCGCC
>DATFWU010000069.1:0-17412 GCA_035259005.1 Candidatus Eiseniibacteriota bacterium | reverse complement strand
GCCGTGGTGGAATGGAGCGCGCGCGAGGGCGGCGTGGCGCGCGCCACCATCCGCCGGCTCGACGACGTGCCGCTCGCCATCGAGTGGAAGCGCGAAGGCAAGACGGTCGCCTCCGTGCGCTACGATGACTTCGTGCACGAGGCCGAGACGGGACTCTGGCCGAGGCGGCTCTCGCTCCGCTGGACCGATCCCGCCGCTTCGCTGCGCCTGTCTTTCCACGAGCTGCAGCTCAATCACGATCTGACCGACGCCGCCTTCGCGCCGCCCGATCCCCCAGGCGCCAAGCACGTCGAGCTCGGCGATGCCGATTCGACCGCTGGGGGAGAGCGATGATCTGGCGGCTTGTCCTGATCGTCGTCGCCGTCTCGCACTCGGTCCCGCCCGCGTATGCGCCCAACATCGGCAAGCTCGACAAGGCGCTCTCCACCACGCGCGACCTCGATGCGCGCTTCGTCCAGACGCGCCGCTCCCCGCTCCTGGACGGCGAGGAACGTTCCTCCGGGACGCTGCAGGTGCAGAAGCCGGGACTCGCGCGGCTGGAGTACAAGGACCCGTCCCCGCTCGTGGTGTGGAAGCGCGGAGACTCGGCGTGGGTGTACACGCCCGCACTGAAGCAAGTCGTGGTCAGCCCGACGGGTGCTTCGGGAGTTCCTGTGGGGTGGGTGTTGGGGGCGAGCCGGGCCGACCTACGCAGGGATGCCTACGTGCATGAGACCGGTTCCGGAGTGGACATCGTGCCGCACGCCGATGCGGGCCTTCCGTGGAAGAAAGTCAGCGTGAGCTTCGGCAAAGATGGCTTCCCGAATCGCTACGAGTTCACCGAGTCGTCGGGAGAGAGTGTGGTCATCGAGCTCAAGTCCGTGCGGCGCAACAAGGGCATCCCCGCGGAGCGCTTCCGTCCTCGCTTTCCAGCCGGCACCCGTGTCGTGGACGCGGGCTAATGGCCCTCAAGAACCCCTCACGGGCCGCGCGGCCTTACGATGATGGCCGCGAGCTTCATCTCCTGTTCGATCTCGACGACACGCTCTATCCGGCTTCGGCGGGACTCTTCCCTCTGGTTTCGGCGCGCATCCGCTCCTACATCGAGAACACGCTCGGCTTGGACGAGCGGGCGGCGCGCGTCGTGCAGCGGCGCTACTGGCGCCGCTACGGAACGTCGCTGCGCGGGCTCATGGTGCGCCACGCGATCGATCCCGGGCCCTTCCTCGAGTTCGTCCACGGCGTGCCGGTCGAGGATCACCTCCGGGCCGACGCCGATTTGCGCGCCGTGCTCGCCTCGCTCCCGGGCACGCGCCACGTGTTCACCAACGGCCCCGAGGCCTGGGCCGGGCGCGTTCTCCAGACGCTCGGCGTCGAAGACCTCTTCGAGCGCACGTTCGACATTGTCTCGTTCGGCTACGTGCCCAAGCCCAATGACGAGCCCTACGACCTGGTGGCCCGTGCCCTGGGCGAGCGCGCCGACGTCGTCTTGATCGACGATTCGCCGGCCAATCTCGCTCCGGCCAAGGCGCGCGGCTGGCGCACGATCTGGTTGCGCGCGCCCGAGTCGATGGCCGGCGGCGCACGCGGGCTCTCGGTGGCCGATAGCCACGCGCGGCCGCCCGCTGCCGACGCGGTCGTGGAGCGGCTCGACGTGCTGCCGGAGATCCTCGCTTCCTGGCGCTAGCGCAGGGCGGCCGCGACGGCGGCGAAGGAACGGATCCCGCGCGTGAGCTCGGCGGGCGTGCGGCGGCAGACGAGCGTGAGGTCGCGCGGTCTCACGAGTCCGCTCTCGGCGAGCGGCAGGGCGCGAACTCCTTGGGTCGAGAGGCCCAGCGCCTCGAGGAACGAGGTGCCGAACTCCCAGCGCGTGAGTACTTCGGGGCCCACCAGGTGAAGGACGGGAGGCAAAGCGTCGTGGGCGAGCAGACGGCGCG
Organism: Candidatus Eiseniibacteriota bacterium; assembly: GCA_035259005.1. Taxonomy (GTDB): domain Bacteria; phylum Eisenbacteria; class RBG-16-71-46; order RBG-16-71-46; family DASYSL01; genus DASYSL01. The sequence goes on along the minus strand of DATFWU010000069.1, from coordinate 15,496 downwards.
CCACTTCCAGTAAAGCTTGAGCGACATCCCCGACCTCGGCCGGGCAGCGTCGCTCGTCGGTGAACAGGGTCACGGGTGTCCCCGCCTCGACATCTTTGGCCATGCGCGCCCCGCGCGGATCGGGCGGATCCAGTCCATAGAGTAGCGGCACGCGGGCGATCACGGCGCCTGGGCCGGCCGCGGTCACCTGTTTCTCGGCCTCGGCCTTGGCGCGTCCATAGGCGGTGATGGGCCGTGGGATGGCGTCCTCGTCGTAGGGCGCGTGCTCGCCGTCGAAGACCATGTCCGTGGATACATGAACCAGGCGGGCACGGCCGGCCCCTGCCTGAACCGCGACATGGCCCGAGCCCCGAACGATCACCTCGTCGAACTCGGCTTCGTCTTTGGGAATCACGGTATGGATGACCACGTCCGGCCGCACCGCCTCGAACACGCGCCGGCAAGCCTCCGCGTCCCGCACATCGAGCCGATAGGCGACCGCCGGGAGCTCTTCCGGCTCGCCGTGGGCATAGGTGAAGGCCACGCGCCAGGCCGCCGCCCCGCGCGTCACGAGGGCGCGCCCGAGAAAGCCCGACCCGCCGGTCACGAGCAGAACGGGAACCATGCCGGGAGTGTCCGGAGGGAGCCGATGACGGTCAAGGCATCCTTGACGTCCGTGGCCGGGCTCGGTCAGAGTGGCGCGGCCCGCGCCGCACTCGAACGAGTGACGGTCGCGGGCTTCCCACGATGCGCATCATTGCCGGAGAGCACCGAGGCCGCACGATCGCCGCGCCCCCGGGCCTGACCACGCGACCCACCCCGGACCGCGTGCGCGGGGCTCTGTTCTCCGCGCTCGAATCGAGGCTGGGGGGGCCGGGCTCCCTCGAGGGCGTGCGCGTGCTCGATCTCTTCGCCGGAAGCGGAGCCCTGGGGCTGGAAGCCCTGTCGCGCGGCGCGGCTTCGGCCGTCTTCGTCGAGCGCGACCGCCAGGCTCTCGCCGCCCTCCAAGCCAACCTCGCGGCCCTCGGTCTCCAGGCGCAAGCCCGCGTGGTCGGCGAGGACGTGGTGCACGCCCTTCCGTCGCTCGCGGCAGGCGGCGAGCGCTTCGACGCCGTGCTCATGGATCCGCCCTATGGCGATCCCGAGGCCGCGGAAGCCCTGCGCGCGCTCGCTCGCGGAACCCTGCTTCGCGCCGGCGGCGTGATCGTCTTCGAGCACGCCGCCAGCGAGGCGCCACCCGAAGATTCCTTGCTCCAGCGCGAGCGCACGCGGGCTTACGGCACCGTGGCGCTCACCGTCTACTCCGTCTCCGAGGGACCGAGATGAACCCGTCGCGGGCCGACGTCGCGCTCTTTCCCGGCACCTTCGATCCCTTCACCAACGGACACCTCGATCTCGCCACGCGCGCGGCCGGGCTCTTCCCGCGGGTCGTGATCGCGGTCGCCCAGGCCTCGACCAAGACCGCGCTCTTCTCGGCCGCCGAGCGCGTGGAGATGATCCAGGAGACACTCGAGGCGACGCCCCTCTCGGGCTCGATCTCGGTGACCACGTTCGACGGACTGGTGGTCGATTGCGCGCGCGCCGTCGGCGCCACCGTGATGATTCGCGGCCTGCGCGCGGTGAGCGATTTCGAGTTCGAGTTCCAGATGGCGCTCATGAACCGCAAGCTCTCGCCGCACCTCGAGGTCGTCTACCTGATGCCCGACGTGCGCTACACCTATTTGAACGCCACGCTGGTCAAGGAAGTGGCGCGCTTGGGCGGCGACGTGCACGATCTCCTGCCCGCGCCCGTGTCGAAGAAACTCATCGCCATGCTAGGACGAAAGCCCGCCTGACATGGGCCTCCTGGCCGAGCTCCAGCGTCGCGCCTCGCTCAAGCCACGGCGGCTCGCGCTCCCCGAGGCAGGCGACATGCGGGTGGTGCGTGCCGCCGACCGTCTGAGCAGAGGCCCGCTCGCCGAGGTGACGCTGATCGGTGGGGCCGACGAAGTGAAAGAGGCGCGTCGCAAGGCCGAGGTTCCGCTGATTGGGGTCCGCATCGAATCGCCGACGACGCCCGCGCTCGTCTCCCGGGCCGAGAAGGCTCTGGCCGCCGCGCGGGGCGATAAACTTTCGGCCTCGGAGCGCGATCGGTTGGCGCGGCAGCCGCTGTTTCAAGCCGCGGCTCTGGTGCGAGACGGTGAGGCGGACGCCTTCGTGGCCGGTGCTGCCCACGCCACGGCCGAGGTGCTGCGCGCCGCACTCTGGCTTTTGGGCACGGCCGAGGGCGTGCGCACCGTGTCGTCCTACTTCGCCATGCTCAAGGAGGAGAGTGGGCGCGAGCGCGTGCTCTTCTTCGCCGATGGCGGCGTGGTGCCCGATCCGACCGCTTCCCAGCTCGCCGACATCGCCATCGCCACTGCCGACCAGTTCCGTATCGTGACCGCAGGGGAGCCGCACGTGGCTCTGCTCTCCTTCTCCACGCGCGGCAGCGCCCAGCATCCGCGGGTCGATCGCGTGCGCGAAGCCGTGGCCTACGTGCGCGCCCGACGCCCCGACCTTCTGGTCGACGGCGAGATGCAGGTCGACGCCGCTTTGGTTCCAGAAATTGCCCGCGCCAAGGCGCCCGATTCCACGGTCGCGGGCCACGCCAACGTGCTCATCTTTCCCGACCTCGATAGCGGTAACATCGGCTACAAGCTGGTGCAGCGACTGGGAGGCTGGACGGCGGTGGGGCCGCTGCTCCAGGGACTGGCCAAGCCGGCCAACGATCTGTCTCGTGGATGCTCCGCCGAGGACGTGTTCCACGTCTCGCTGTTCGCTTTGAACGCGGTCCGGGATCCGGCCGGCGCCCGCGCGGCTACGGGAGGACGCCCGTGAGCGGCTACAAGCTTTCTCGCCTCGGACAGGCGGTGAAGATGTCGGGCACGCTGGCCATGGACGAGCGCTATCTCGAGCTCAAGCGCCAGGGCAAGGACGTCATCTCCCTGGGCGCGGGCCAGCCCGATTTCGGCTCGCCGCCCGCGGCCCAGGCGGCCGGCATCGAAGCCATCGAAAAGGGGCACACGCGCTACACGCCGGTGGCCGGCACGCCGAGTCTGCGCGCCGTGATCGCGCGCAAGCTCAAGGAGCAGAACGGCCTGGCCTTCACGCCCGAGCAGGTGGTCGTGTGCGCGGGCGCCAAGCAGGCCATCTATCACGCGCTTTTGGCCTTCGCCGATCCCGGCGACGACATCTATCTGCCGACGCCGGCCTGGCCTTCCTATCGCGAGATGGTGCGGCTCGTGGGTGGGCGCGCGGTGGAGATTCCGATCGCGGCCGCCAACGGCTACAAGCTCACGGCCGAAAGCTTGATGGGCGCGCTGCGCCGCCATCCCGGAAGTCCGGGCGGCCTGCTCCTCTTCAGCAATCCGAACAATCCCACCGGAGCCGTCTACACGCACGAGGAGCTGTCGCGGATCGCCGAAGTGGCGCGCGGCGAGGATCTCTCGGTCATCGTGGACGAGATCTACGAGAAGCTCGTCTTCGACGGTCCCTTCGTCTCCTTCGCCACGCTTCCCGGCATGCGCGCGCGCACCGTGACCGTGAACGGCGTCTCCAAGGTGTTCTCCATGACCGGCTGGCGCATCGGCTACGCCGCGGGGCCCGCGCCCGTCATGCAGGTGATGCGCTCCTTGCAGAGCCACACCAGCGGCAACCCCACGAGCATCTCGCAGTACGCGGCCGAGGCGGCGCTCGCCGCCGAGCTCGACACGCCCGAGGGCAAGGAGCCGGTCGAGCGCATGCGTTACGCCTTCAAGCGGCGGCGCGACCTGGTATGCCGCCTGCTCGACGACATTCCGGGTGTGACCTACGTCAAGCCCGAGGGTGCGTTCTACTTCTTCGTCAACGTCTCGTCCCATTTCGGGCGCACGCTCGCCGGCCGGCGCATCTCGGATTCGATGTCGCTCGCGGAGTATCTTCTGGAGGAGGCGGGGGTGGCGGTCGTGCCGGGCTCGGAGTTCGGCGACGACCGCTGCATCCGGCTCTCGATCGCCGCCAGCGCCGAGGACCTCACGGTGGCGCTCAAGCGCATCGGAAAAGCCCTGGCTGGGGTACCATCGTCTTAGAAACCCTCTATTGGAGACGTCCGTGCCGACATACGAATACGAGTGCCGCCAGTGCGGCCATCGCTTCGAGAAATTCCAATCCATGAAGGACCAGCCGCTCCAGAAGTGCGAGAAGTGCGGCGGCGAGCTGCGCCGCTTGATCGGCACCGGAGCCGGGATCCTCTTCAAGGGCTCGGGCTTCTATCAGACCGACTACCGGAGCGACTCCTACCGCAAGAAGGCCAAGTCGGAGACCGGCGACTCCTCGCCCAAGAAGGAAGGCGGCTCCGAAACCAAGAAGAAGGAGCCCAAGAGCGGCGGGGAAGGAGCGTGAGCGCGGAGCCGTCGCCGCGTCCCCACGCCGTCACGCTCATCCCGGGCGACGGCATCGGCCCGGAGATCACTCGCGCCACGGTTCGGGTCCTCGAGGCCACCGGCGCGCGCTTCGCGTGGGACCTTCAGCCGGCCGGGGAAGAGGTGATGGCCAAAGAAGGTACGCCGCTTCCCGCCCGCGTCCTCGAATCCCTGCGGCGGACCCGCGCGGGCTTGAAGGGTCCGATCACCACTCCGGTAGGCACCGGCTTCCGCTCGGTGAACGTCGCGCTGAGGAAGGAGCTCGATCTCTACGCCTGCGTGCGACCGTGCCGCGTGCTGCCCGGGGTGCGCACGCGCTTCGCCGGCGTCGACCTGGTCGTCATCCGCGAGAACACCGAAGACCTCTACGCCGGCATCGAGTTCGCGGTGGGCACGCCGGGACTCGAATCGCTGCGCCGCCTGGTGCACGACGAGGCGCACCGCGACATCTCGCTCGACAGCGGCGTGTCGTTGAAGCCGGTTTCGCGCACCGGCAGCCGGCGCATCGTGCGCTACGCCTTCGAATACGCGCGCGCCCATGGTCGCAAGAAGGTGGCCGCCGTGCACAAGGCCAACATCATGAAGTTCACCGACGGTCTGTTTCTCGAGGTGGCGCGCGAGGTGGCGCGCGAGTACCCGGACATCGCCTTCGAGGAGCGCATCGTGGACGCTCTCTGCATGCTGCTCGTGCAGCACCCCGAAAGCTGCGACGTGCTCGTCTTGCCCAATCTCTACGGCGACATCGTGAGCGATCTCGCGGCCGGCCTGGTGGGCGGGCTCGGCGTGGCTCCGGGCGCCAACGTGGGGGAGCAGGCCGCGCTCTTCGAGCCCACCCACGGCTCGGCGCCGCAGTTCGCCGGCTCGAACCAGATGAACCCCACGGCGCAGATCCTCTCCGGCGCGCTCCTGCTCCGCCATCTCGGCGAGAGCGAGGCGGCGGCGCGGCTCGAGGCCGCGGTGGCCCAGGTGATTGCCGAAGGCCGCCATGTCACCGCCGACGTGCTCCCCGACGGCAGCTCGCTCGCTCCCGCCACCACCACCGAGATGGCCGACGCGATCGCGGCCGCACTCTAGGAGAACCTGGATCCGTGTTCGTCGACCGGGTCGAGATCGAGGTGGCGGCGGGTCACGGGGGACCGGGCTCCGTGTCCTTCCGCCGCGAGAAGTACGTGCCCAAGGGCGGACCCGACGGGGGGGACGGCGGCCGCGGTGGAAGTGTCGTGTTCACTGTCGACCGCAACGTCAAAACCCTCCTTGATTTCCGCCATCGGCCCTTCTATCGTGCGGAAGCGGGTGAGCGCGGCCATGGAGCCAACAAGACGGGCTCCGACGGCGCGGACCTGCGCATCGCGGTTCCTCCCGGAACCGTGGTGCGGGAGGCGACCAGCGGAGACGTGCTCGCCGATCTCACGATTCCCGGGAGCGAGTGGATCGCGGCGCGCGGCGGCCGAGGCGGCCGCGGCAACGCGCGCTTCGCCACCGCGACACGCCAGGCTCCGCGTCACGCCGAGCCCGGCACGGAAGGCGAGAAGCGCCGGCTCGAGCTCACGCTCAAGCTCATCGCCGACGTGGGATTGGTCGGGCTCCCCAACGCGGGCAAGTCGACGCTGCTCTCCCGCATCACACGAGCCAACCCCAAGGTGGGTCCCTATCCGTTCACGACCCTGAGCCCCAATCTCGGCATCGCGGCGCTGGACGAGGAGCGGCAGATCGTCTTCGCCGACTTGCCCGGGCTCATCGAAGGGGCGCACGAGGGAAAGGGGCTGGGGCACGAGTTCCTGCGCCACATCGAGCGCACCCAGGTTCTCGTGTTCTTGGTCGAGGCGAGCTCGGAGGATCCGGCGCGCGATCTCGAGGTCCTGCGCGGCGAGCTTTTCCAGTACGCCGAGGATCTCGCGTCCAAGCCGTCCTTGGTGGCGCTTTCGAAAGTCGATCTGGTGGACGAGCCCGAAGCCGAGCGGCTTCGCCAAGAGCTCGAGGCTCGGGGCACGGAAGCGATCGCGCTCTCTTCCGTGACCGGGGCCGGGCTCGATTCGTTGCTGCGTCGGGTGTGGAATCTCTTGGAGGCGAGCCATGGCGGATGACAAATATTCCTCGCTGCGCGCCCTGGAGGCGATGCAGGTGCGGAGCCTCGAAGGCAAGCGGGAGTACGTCGCGTCGCTCGAGGCGCGAGGCGACGAGCAGGCGCTCTCGCTCCTGGTCGAGTGCTTGTGCGACGAGTCGGGCTATCTGCGCGACTTGGCCGAGCGCGCGCTGGTGCGCGTGGGCGACAAGGGCGCCGACGTGCTCCTGCCACACCTGACGCAGGGCTTGTGGTTCACGCGCGTGTCGGTGGCCAAGGTGCTGGGCGAGCTCGGCTATCGCGACGCCCTTCCCGGTCTCGTCGAGATGGCGGGGGACGCCAACCGCGCCGTGGCCGAGGCGGCTCTCGCCTCGGCGGCGCGCATCGTGGCCGCGGGCCACGTGGTGAGCATGGCCCGTGCCCTCTACCGGGCGCCGGCCGAGCGCACGGCCGAGTTCTTGCGCGTGGCCGAAGCGCGCACCAGCGGCATGGCGCAGCAGATCCAGCGCGCGCTCGCCGATCGCGAGCTCATGACCGCCGAGGATCACGAGGTGCTGCACGAGGACGCCGGCTTGAGCTCGACCGAAGGCGTGGAGTGGGAAGTTCTGACCGGCCGCGCCCCGGCGCGCGCGGGAGGCGACCGGCAAGCGACCTGATCGCGCACGATGCCAGACTTGTTTCTCGAGACGCGCCCCCGGGACCGACACCATGCCTGGGGGCGATTGCTTGGTGCGCCTGACGCGCCGGGGCGATCCCGACTTCCCGCTCGCGCTCGGCGACCTCGAAGGAGTTCCACCCCACCTCTTCTGGATCGGTAGCCGCTGGCCGCCGCCCGAGCGCAGCGTGGCTGTCGTCGGCTCGCGGGCCGCGACCGACTACGGTCTCGAGATGGCGTGGCGATTGAGCGCCGATCTGGTGCGTGCCGGCGTGGCGGTGGTGAGCGGCATGGCGCGCGGCATCGATCAGGCGGCCCACGAGGGGGCGCTCGCGGCCGGTGGGGTCACGTTCGCCGTTCTGGCCGTGTCGCCGGGGACCGCGTATCCTCGCGAGGCGCATGACCTGCACGAGCGCATCCTCCTTCATGGCGCGGCCTGCTCGCCGTTTCCGCACGGCGTGGCGCCGCGTCCGAGTCTCTTCTTGACCCGCAACCGCGTGGTGGCCGGCCTGTCCCGTGGCGTCATCGTGGTCGAGGCGGCGGCGCAGAGCGGCGCGCGCACGACGGCCTCGTGGGCGAAGCGCTGGGGCCGCTTCGTGGGCGCGGTCCCCGGCGACGTGACCCGCGAAGGCTCGCTGGGAACGCTGGCTCTCCTGCGCGGCGGTGCTGTCCCCATCGGCGACGCAGGCCACGTCCTTCACGAGCTCGAGCACGCCGCCGTCCCGCTCGATCCGGCTTCGAGGCTGCTCGAAGCGGTGAAGACGCGCCCCCAGACGGTGGCGGCTCTGGCGCGTCACGCCGGCCTGAGCGAGAGCGAGGCGGTCACGCATCTGGTCGCGCTCGAGCTTGCGGGCGCGATCGAGAGGCGCTCCGGTGGTCGTTACGCCCGGCGGCGCGAAGAGGCGCCGCGATGAAGCGCCTCGGCCAGGCTCTGGTCGCGCTCGCGCTCGGCGCCTTCGGACTCGTGGCGCGGGCCCTCCCCTACGGCGCCGCACTTGCCTGCGGGCGCGCCGCCGGACGGGCCGCGCTCGCCTCCGGCATTCGCCGCGCCGTCGTGCTCGAGAACCTCGCGCGCGCCTATCCGGAATGGAACGAGGGCCAAGTTCGCGACACGACGCGACGCACCTACGAGATCTGGGGCCAGGTGCTGGTCGACCTCCTGCGCGCGCCCGACTTGGGCGCGGCCGGCGCGCGCCAGGCCGTGTTCGCCTCGATCGAGGGCATGGAGAGTGTCGAGGGCGCGGCGGCCGACGGGCGCGGCGTGATCCTGCTCTCGGCCCACTTCGGCGTCTTCGAGCTCATCGGCGCCGCCGTGGCGGCGCGCGGACACGCGGTGGATTTTCTCGTGCAGCCGCAGTCGAACCCCTGGGTGGACCGCTGGCTCGAGAGGGCCCGCCAGCGTCTCGGCGTGGGCGTGATCCGGCGCGGCGCCGAGACGCGCGAGGTGCTGCGGGCCCTTCACGCCAATCGCTGCGTCGCCCTGGCCGCCGATCAGGACGCACGCGGCCGCGGCGTGTTCGTCGAGTTCCTGGGACGCCCCGCTTCGACGCCCATCGGGCCGGCGGCGCTTTCCCTACGTACGGGCGCGCCCATCGTGATGGGCTTCGTGGTGCGCGGCGCCGACGGCCGCCACCAGGCCTACATCGAGCCGCCGATTCGCACCCAGCCCACGGGCGACAGGGACCAGGACGTGCTCGACCTCACGCGCCGCCACGTCGGCGTGCTCGAGCGCTGGGTGCGCCAATATCCCGAGCACTGGTACTGGTTCCATCGCCGCTGGAAGACCGTGCCACCGGCACTCGTCCTGGCGGCGGCCTTGACACTCGCCGCGCCGCCCTCGCCGCGCCACGCGGGGGCGCCAAGCGCCGCGTGGAGCGAAGCCTGCGCCGACACGGCGCGCGCCGACGAGCCGACGATGTTCGGCGGCGCGGGCACGAGTCTGCTCCCGCTCTCCGAGACGCGCGTGGCGCGTGTGCTCGAGGACGTTCTTCTCGTGCGCCACGGCGACGTCTGGACCATCGATGTCTCCGATCTCTGGTTCGGCGGGGGGGCGCCCGAAGCGGTGCGTGTCGGTCTGCCCGACTTCGAATCGGTGCCCGACTCGGGCGCGTCCAAGCCCACGCTCGAAGCGGTGCGGCTGGTGGTCGACGGCGCCGAGCTCGGGCCCGCGCTCGAGCCCGGGCCGGCGCATCCCAACCTGCCCGGCCTGGGAGGGATCGGACGCTTCTACGTGTGGCAAGTTCCCTTCGCGCCCGAAGAGTGGAAGCTCGGGCGGCTCACCTACCGGCTGCACGCGAGCCGCACGCAAGGGGGCGAGGAGCTGCTCTTCTATTATTTGAACCCCGGCACGCCCTGGCGCGGGGCCTCGGGGCGGGTCAACGCGCGCTTCGAGCTGGGAAGCGAGGCGACCGAGGATCTGGTGCCCGGCTGGCTGCGCCCGTCGAGCTTCGCCATTCAGGGCTCGGCCGTGGTGTGGAAGCTGGCCACCGAGGAGCCGGAGGAAGATCTCGTGCTCGCGCTGCGCGCCTTCCGCGATCCGAGGAGCGGGTTCGCGCCGGGCTCGGACGGACCGCTCGCCCTTTCCCCTTTGGAGCGCGACGAGTGGCTGGGGCGCGGCACACCCCGGGAGTGGCGCTTCTGGAAGGATGCTCTGCGCGTGCGCCGGGGCGAAGCGGCGCGCGACTCTTCTTTCGCCGCCCTCCTCGGCCCGCCCAAGAGCAGGAAGTCTCGCCGCGCGACCAAAGCCGAGAGCGCGCTCGACCAGCTCCTCGACCGGCGCTTGGCCGAGTGGGAAAGCCACCGCGCGAGCCTCGCCGACACCACGCGCGCTCGCTGAAGCGAGAGCGACCTAGAAGCCGATCCCCTTCTTTTCCTTCTCGGATCGACCGTCGGGACCGGGCATCGCGATGGCTCCGAACTGCTCCTCGAACTTGCCCAGGTTCTGGCCCAGGGCCTGGAGCAGCGACTTGGCGTGCTGCGGCGTCATGATGATGCGCGCGTACACCTTTCCCTTGGCGAGCCCGGGGAGGGCGCGCGCGAAGTCGAGGATGACCTCGGAGGACGAGTGCGAGATGAGGCAGAGGTTGGAGTAGATGCCTTCCGCCTCCTTGTCTCCCAGCTCGAGCGAGACCTGCTGTGGGGCGGGCGCCCCGACTGGGCGCGGCTTGTCGTCCATCACGTTCTCCTGGGGGGAATGGCCCCGCCGTGGGGAAAAGCACGAGTCGCGTTCTGCAAGGGGACGGGACGTCTGCAGCCTAGGAACCCTCCCGCATGGCGTCAAGCATACGGGGCACGGCCCCAGCGGCTCTAACTCGCGAGAAAACCTGGCCCCGGAAAACGCCGGCGCGGGGTGCCACAAGTCCGGTTCGTGGCATGTCCATTGCCTGATTCCACAGCAAGGAAGGGCGTCCTTTTCCTCCCGGATCGGGCGACTCGCCCGCTCCCCCTCGCAACGGAGGCTCCATGTCGTCGCCGGTCACCCCTGCGTCCTCGGCCACCGATCCCGGATCCGTCGCGTCCGCAGCTCCGTCCCGCTCGGATTGGCTCCACGTGTTGAGCGAGGCCGCGACGGAAGAGCAGATTCTCTCGCTCGCGCTGGCCGCAGCGGTCGAGAAGTCGGGGGCGGCGCGCGGTTTTCTGATGCGTCCCGAGACGCATCGTGGCGAGGCTGGACTCGCGGGCGCTTTGGCCATCGAATCGCAGGGCACGATCGGCGCGGCTGCCAGCTGGGCCGAAATCGCGGCCAGCGGCGGGATGGATGCCATGGCGCCCGAGCTGACGTCGCGGCTGCGCACGGTTCGGCTTCCGTTTCGCGGGCGCGGCGACGCGAGTCTCGAGAGCTGGCGCAAGGCCACGCCCGTGTGCGTCGAGGAGGGCTACGACGACGCCCACCCGGTGTGGCGCGAGCGTCTGGGCGTCGCCGGCCACCAGGCCATCCCGGTCGTTTCGGAGGGAAAGCCCGTGGCCGTGATCGTGCTCGAGACCGGCAGCTCCTCGCCCGATTCCGAAACCCTCTCCCTGGTCACGCACGCGGGCCGCGCTTACGAGCGCGTGCGCCTGGCGCGCGAAGCCAAGCTTCGCCGCTCCCAGCTGGCCACGCTGCGCGAGACGGCGCGCATGGCGTCGGAGGCGCAGAGTTTGCCGGCCGCGCTCGCCCGCTTGACCAAGGCTTGCGCCCAGACTCTGGGCGCCCGCGGCGCCGGGCTCTGGCTCACCGAGGCGAGCGGACGATCCCTTTCTCTGGCGCAGGCGTACGGTCCCGATGACGAGAGCGAGAATCGGGCTCGCGCCGACGAGCTCACCGCGGTGGCCGAGGCCTGCGTGTTCCAGCGCGAGTCGCCGCTCTACGCCGACGCCTCCGAGGACACGCGTCTGGGCGCCGGCGGCCGCCGTCTCGGACCGGTGGTGGGCGTGGCACTGCCTGGACCCGACCGCCTGCGCGGCGCCTTCGTTCTCTACGGCCGCGAGGAAGGCGCGCGCTCGCCCCAGCCGTTCGAGCGCGAGGATCAGGACCTGCTCGCCTCGTTCGCGGCCCTCGCCTCCTCGCTGGTCGAGCAGGCGGGACTCGCCGAGCGCGTGGCCGCCGCCGAGCGCAAGCTCGACGAGGCGAAGAAGAGCGCGGCCCGGGCCGAGAACCTGGCGCACCTGGGCGAGGTGAGCGTGAAGATGGCGCGCGAGATGAGCGGGCCGGCGGCTTCGATCCTGGGCTTCGCCAAGCGCGTGCACCGCGGGATGCCCGAGGGCGACGCGCACCGCGAGTACGTGGAGATCGTGGTGCGCGAGGCCGAGCGCCTCGAGCGTCTGGTGGCCGAGCATCTCCAGTTCGCCGCCCTGCATCGCTTCCATCTCGGGCTCGCGAGCCTGAATCACATCGTGCAAGAGTGCCTGCAGCGCTCCGCGGCCGACGTGGCCAAGAAGCGCGTGCGCCTCTTGAAGAAGCTCTCGGTCGAAGTCCCGCCGCTCCTGCTCGACGAGGAGAAGATCGGACTCGCGCTCGGCAACGCGATCACCAACGCGCTCGAGGCCGTGTCCGCCGGCGGCTGCATCCGCGTCGAGACGCGCGTGGAGCGCGGTCAGGCAGTGGTCGAGGTGGCGCACGACGGGCCGCCGCCTGCCGGCGAGCTCCTCGATCATCTATTCGTCCCCTTCGCCACCGGCGGCCGCGCCGGCAGCGGTCTCGGTCTTTCCGTGGCCCAGCGCATCGTGCGCGATCACGGCGGCGAGGTGGGCGTGCGCCGAGAAGGGGATTGGGGCCAGGTGCTCACCCTCACGCTCCCGGTCCGCGAGAACGAGGATCGCCGTCAGAAGATCGACCGTCGCGGCGCCCGCGGCGATCGTCGCAATCGCCTGGGCGACGAGCGTCCGCGGGGTTGACCCTTCGCCCAACCCCATGATAGAAAACGCACTTGCGAGTCGCATGCCTTGCCCGGCCGGCCACCGCCCGGAGGAGGCGTGCGACCCTAGCTCAGCTGGTAGAGCACCAGACTGAAAATCTGGGTGTCCGCGGTTCGACTCCGCGGGGTCGCACCATTCGATGACTCGCCCCATTCGTGCAGGGAGCTGGTGTAGCTCAGCTGGTAGAGCAGCGCACTCGTAATGCGCAGGTCAGCGGTTCAAATCCGCTCACCAGCTCCAGTGTGATGCCCGCACGAACGGTCGAGCGAGCCACGCACAGGGCCAGGGGTCGGCGCCTCGATCCGCGTGCTCATTCGCGGGCGGCGCCGGCACCTGGCCCTGTGTCTTGCAAGACATTGGGAGAATCCCATGCCCCTCGTGCGTAGCGTCTCGGGAGTGCGCGGCATCGTGGGCGACGGCTTGTCGCCCGCGCTCGTCCGCCGCTACGCGGCCACGTTCGCGATGCGCGGCGGGACGATCGCGGTGGCGCAAGACGCGCGCTCGAGCGGCTTGTGGCTGGCCCAGGCGGCCCTGGCCGGAATTCGCGCCGGCTCGGCGACGCCTCTCTATCTCGGCATGTGCGCCACCCCAGCGGCGCAGGTGGCGGTGGAGAAGCTCCGCGCGGCGGGCGGTATCGTGATCACGGCGAGTCACAACCCCGACGGCTGGAACGGACTCAAGTTCGTGAACCCGGATGGAACGTTTCTCGCGCCCGAGGAGATGCAGGCGCTGTTCGCCGGCGTCGACGCGAGGCCCGAGGCCGGCGAGGAAGCCGACGTCGAGGCCGATCTCGCGGGCCGAGTGCCGTGGCAGCAAGAAGCCGTCGCCTGGCACGTCGAGTGCGCCCGCCAGGGAGTCGGGCTCGCGCCAGGGGATCTGGCCGGAGCGAAGCTCCGCGTCGTGGTCGACGGCTGCCGCTCGGTGGGCGGTCTCTCGACCGTGCGCGCGCTGCGCTCCGTGGGCGCTCTGGTGGTCGAGCTCGACTGCGAGCCGGACGGCCGTTTCACGCGCGGGCCCGAGCCCTTGCCGGAGAACCTCGGCGGGCTGGGTGGGCGCGTGCGCGAGACGCGCTCGCACTTCGGCGTGGCCCACGATCCCGACGGCGATCGCGCCGCCTTGGTGGACGAGCATGGCGAGGCCGTGGGCGAAGAGCGAACCCTGGCGCTGGCGGTGAGCGAAGAGCTCGAGCGTCATCCCGGGCCGGTCGTGGTGAATCTCTCCACGTCCATGGCGAGCGCCGATCTGGCGCGCGCCGCCGGCGTGGCCTTCCATCGCTCGCCGGTGGGCGAGCGACACGTCGTGGGCTTGATGCGCGAGGTGGGGGCGAAGATCGGTGGCGAGGGCAACGGCGGCGTGATCCTGCCCGCCGCGCACTGGGGCCGGGACGGCACGGTGGCGGCACTGCCCGCGGCGCGGGCCGTCGCCTCCGCCCACGAGCCGTTCTCGGCCCTGGTCTCCCGGCTGCCGCGCTACGAGATGGTGAAGCGGAAGATCGAGGGCGTGGACTGGGGGCGCTCCAAGGAGGCCGTGCGTGCCGCCTTCGCCGACGCCGAGGCCGACGGCACCGACGGGTGGCGCTTCGCCTGGCCCCGGGAGTGGATCCACGTCCGGCCCTCGGGCACCGAGCCGGTGGTGCGCGTGATCGCCGAAGCCCCCACCCGGGAGCGGGCGGAAGCGCTCTGCGAGCGCGCCCAGGCCGCCCTCCGCGAAGGGGCGAGCGGGGAGCGTGCGAACCCGGCTCGGGATCGGCCATAATGGTAGAAGCAATCCGGAAGACCTGCCCTCGGTCGCGTTCCGGCTCACCAGGTCCATCGGCATCCCGCTGCCCTCGCAGGCGGCGTAGGAGGCGGCATGTGCGGCATCGTCGGTTATCTCGGGACTCATGACAGCCTTCCTCTCCTCATGGAGGGGCTCAAGCGTCTGGAGTACCGGGGCTACGACTCGGCCGGAGTGGCGATTCCCGTCCAGGGCCAAATGAGGATCCACAAGGCGGCGGGCAAGATCTCGAACTTCGAGCGCCGGATCGACGGCGTGCGCCTTCCCGCCACCGAAGGCATCGCGCACACGCGCTGGGCCACGCATGGCGAGCCCAACGACGTGAACGCGCACCCGCACACCGACTGCACGGGCAAGCTCGCCCTGGTGCACAACGGCATCATCGAGAATCACGCCTCGCTCAAGCGCAAGCTGATCGAGGAGGGACACGCCTTCCGCACCGAGACCGACACCGAGGTCCTGGCCCATCTGATCGAGAAGTACCTGACCGGCCACGGCCTCGAGGTCGCCGTCTCCATGGCCCTGCAGCTGGTCGAGGGCACGTACGGCATCGCGGTCGCGCACGCCGACCATCCGGGCATGCTGGTGGGCGCCCGGCACGGCTCGCCACTGGTCATCGGTGTGGGCTCGGGCGAGTACTTCCTGGCCTCCGATGTGGCGGCCATCCTGGGCCACACGCGCCACGTCGTCTATCTCAACGACGGCGAGATGGCGGTCCTCACCCGCGACGGCTACCACACCTCGACGATCGACCGGCAGCGCGTCGAGAAGGAGGTGGAGGAGGTCGAGTGGGATCTCGACATGATCGAGAAGGGCGGCTTCGCGCACTACATGCTGAAGGAGATCTACGAGCAGCCCGACTCGGTGCGCAACGCCATGCGCGGCCGCCTGCAGGCGACGGAAGGGCTGGCGCGGCTCGGCGGTCTCAACCTCTCGAGCGAGCAGCTGCGTGACGTCAAGCGCATCGTGCTCACTGCCTGCGGCACGTCGTGGCACGCGGGCCTGATCGGCGAATACTTGATCGAAGAGCACGCGCGGATTCCGGTCGAGGTCGAATACGCCTCCGAGTTCCGCTACCGCAATCCCATCCTCGACGAGGGCACGCTGGTGCTCGTCATCTCGCAGTCGGGCGAGACGGCGGACACGCTGGCCGCCATGCGCGAGGCCAAGCGCAAGGGCGCCCGCGCCCTGGGCATCGTGAACGCGGTG
>DATFWU010000068.1:0-15518 GCA_035259005.1 Candidatus Eiseniibacteriota bacterium | reverse complement strand
TGACACGCCGAAGGAGGTCTCGCTATGCGCCGCTACCTCGGATCGATTGTCGTTTCGGCTCTCTTTCTCTGGCCGGTCCCGACGCACGCCCAACCCGCCGCTATTCAGATCGGATACATTCCGAGCCCGACTCCGGGCATCAATCATTTCGATCTCTTCATCTCCACGAGTGACTGCGGGAGCGACGCCGGTTGCATCGTTCTCGGCGACGCGGGTTCGGGGCATGTCAGCGCCCCCGGAGATGATGCCGCCGCTGTCATGGCCGCCGTCGATGCCGCCATGGCGAGCGCCAACTGTTTCGGCCATCCAACCTTCGACCCCCCCATCGACATTCCCGGCACGACGACGGGCGAGATTCGCCACGAATACCGTGTCAGCAGCGATCCCTACGGGGGGCAATCGCTCTATGGCTCTTCTATCGTCTTCGATCGGGGAGCCATGTCCTTCAACATGAAGAACCCATGTGGAGGTCCATACTATCCGAACCTGATCGGGCCTTACCATATCGGGATGAGCGGGCCGCCCGCAGGCGCGGGGGACTTCCGAGTGCTCTTCGAAGGTGGAACGGAGGTCCTGACGCCGATCGATCCCTCCATGACCTTGCAAGGGATCGCCGACGCGGTGACGGGCTCCGCCAGGGACAAGGGGATTGATGCCGCGGAGTACGGGACAGCCTCGGTGGTTTTCAATCCGCACAAGCCGAACCAGGATGTAACAGGGTTCGACTTTGTCGGGATCGCCGACGGCACCCCAATGAAGATCGATGTTGGCAATGACCTCTACCTCTGGGTGCCCGCGAAGCCCTCAACTTGGGGAAAAGTCAAAGCGACATATCGGTGAGCGCCGGCCTCTATCGACCCTCCATGTGTCTCGAAACACGTAATCCGACTGATTCACTTCGCTTACCCGTTTCAAGACGGGTTGACCCGCCATTTCACGGGGTCTAGATCACAAGGTGGCCTCTAAGGACCCAAGACATGCGGCGCGGCATGTAGGTGATACTAAACATCGGGCAAGATCGCGTTGTGCACTCCGAGAGGACTGAACGGTCTATTTCGTCTTTGCGCTCCAGCGATCGACGAGGGTGTCGCCTACCACGGCACGGGCACGGCGCTCGAGTTCGGCGGGCGCCAGCGCGCCCTTGGTCACCTGGGCGACGAACCACTCCTGGAACCGCCCGCCGCGCTCGGCAAATCCAGATTCCTTCATGAGGTCGTAGAGGGCCGCAGCCAGGAGATGCATGCCGTCGTCGGCGTCGCGCCAGCGCTCGGCGGCGGGCTTGGCCACCCCGAGGCGCTCGCTCACGATCTGCTCCATCGCCTGCACGGCGTCTTCATCGACATAGCCTTCGATCGTGTTGTAGCCAAACGACGAGTCGTGTTTGGCCACGATGCTCGCGAGGAGTGGATCGCGCCCCAGGGTGGCGATGGCCGAGGCCACGCCCGGATCCGACTTGTCGAACGGCGGATGCAGAGGCTCGTGGGTCGCGTTGCGCAGCACGATCTCGGTCGGGTAACCGATATTGGTGAGGAAGCGGCCGCCCTGGATGCGGATGCCGTGGGGGCGTGAGAACCACAGCAGGATGACCTCGATCTTGCCGTTCTGCAGCGGATGGCCGATGAGCCGCTCCTGCTCACCCAGAACGTCGTAGCGCGAGAGCTCTTGCCGCATGCTCTCCACGCGAGCCTTCGGATCGCCGAGGTAGTGCTGCCAAAGCTTCTCGAAGCCCGCGCGGTGCATGGCCTCGAGCGCGGCGATCACCGTGGGACGAACGCGCTGGAACTGGTCCCACGACTCCTGGCTCCAGTAGGGCGACGCGCGGAGGGATGAGGCGAGCGCCTCTGGATGCCGGGCGCTTTCCAGCACCGCCCCGAGCGTGGAGTCGGGCCCGCCCGAGAAGATCAAGGTAAGAGACGCCGAGACGATGCCGCCGCCCTCATCCTTGATCACCCGCTTCAGCTCGCGGGCGGCGCTGCGGGCGCCGGCGTAAGGGGCGGCTGCGAAGGTCTTCGCCTCGTCCGGATACTGCTTTACGTAGTAGTCATCGCCCGACAAGACGTTGAGCGCACACAGGGCATCGAAGCCCTGCGATGTCCGCACGTCCCAGCGGGTGGCCGCGTGCGCGGGTGTGGCGGCGAGCGCCATGGCAAGAAGAATGGATCGCATGCCGAGAGGCTACGGCCCGCCGGGGAACTGGTCTTGAACGAATGTGACCTAGAGGCCCCGCCGGATTTCGCCGGGCGTGCGGCCGGTGGCGGCGCGAATACGCCGGGCGAAGTGGGCCTGATCGGCGAAGCCGGCTCGCAGAGCGACCTCGGCCAGCGGGAGCTCGGTCGTCGTCAGGAGCGCGAGGGCCAGGCGCAGCTTGCTCTCGATGCGGGCGGCGCGAGGCGGAAGCCCGAAGTGCCGTCGATAGAGCCGGCTCGCGTATTCGCGGGTGATCCCGGTGCGAGAGGCCGCCTTGGCGACGCCGTCGGAGAGATGCTCGGTGAAGCGGCCGAGCGAACGCGACGCCGGCCGCGGCGGCCGGAGCTCGGCCTCGCGCAGCTCGCGGATCAGCGCGTCGGTTCCGCAGAATGCTCCCACGCGGCGCGTGCGCCACACGCCGGGAGGCACGGGCAGGGGAGCGAGCACGTTGAGCACGCGCGTGCGATGGTCGGTGAAGCGGTCGGTGTGCAGGTGCCAGCGCGGATGGACCACCACGTCGCCGGGCTCGCACAGCCAGGTGCCGTCGACGCTCGACTCCTCGTAGGCGCCCTCGAGCACGATCGCGGCATAGGCATCGCGATGCCGATGCGGCTGGATGAAGCCCCCGGCCGGATGCCGGGTCTCGAATACACGCACGTCTCCGATCATGTTCTCCGCCACCAAATGCCGGTGCACTCCGGCAGCTCGGTCAGGCGCTCGCGCACGATGCGGTCCGCCAGCTCGTCGTCGAAGAAGAAGCGCGCCAAGGTCGAAGCCTCTTCGACCGACTCGAATCGAAAATCCGTGCGGCACCAGGTGCGCGTGAAGCCGCGCTCGCGCTCGAGCCAGGCGTAATACTCGGCCAGGATGGGCCTCGGCGCGTGCGGGGTCTCGAACCCGGTGCCCAGGCTCTCGATCGCGATCGCGACACCGCCAGGGCGCAACACACGCAGCATCTCATCGATCGACTTGCCGGCCTCGCTCTGCCAGCTCCCAGGGTACCAGTCGGTCGTGTGCGAGAAGCTCCAGCCCTCGATGGCCACGTCGGCCGCGCCGTCGCGAATCGGGAAGCAGCGGTTGTCGGCCACGCCCAGGGTGACGTTCGAGGGCCGCCTGCGATTCGAGAACTGGGTCATGTGGAGCGAGCCATCGAAGGCGTGCACCGAGCGCGCCCGGTGCGCCACGAGCCGGGTCACGCGACCGGTGCCGGCGCCGAATTCGACCACGCGCGCGCCATCCAGATCGCAGACCGCAAGCAACCCGGGCAGAAGAGCGCCCGGGCGGTCCTCGCGCGACACCAAGCGGTCGAACCACTCCGCATGATGGTCGTAGATCACTCGAAAGCGGTCGCCCACGCGAGGACGGTAAAGCCCTCGCCGAGCCCTGTCCAAGGGCCAAGATCGCTCTTGTGCGCGGACTCCAGGTCGGCTATGGTTTCTGCGGTTCGGAAATGCCTCGCCAAGATCCTTTAATCCGGCCCCGAGAGGCCGGAAAGGCGGAAGACATGGCCTACCTCGATCGAGAACCAACCCAAGCCGGGCGCACGAGTGGCGCCGGGCTCTTTTTGTATCCGCACGAAGCGGCCGGTATCCCCGAGCACACCCCTGTTCCGGCCGGAAGGAGCTGCGCATGAGCGCCACCCAACCCAAGACCGCCATGATCCGCGAGAAGGCGGAGATCATCGACGCCGAGGGCCTGCGCCGCATCATCACGCGCATCGCCCACGAGATCGTCGAGCGCAACAAGGGCACGCAGGATCTGGTGCTCGTCGGCGTGCGCCGGCGCGGCGTGCCGCTCGCCGAGCGCATCGCGGCCAAGATCAAGGAATTCGAAGGCTCGGAGGTGCCGCAGGGCGCGGTCGACATCACGCTCTACCGCGACGACCTCTCGACCGTGGGCGAGCGTCCCGTGGTCGGCACGAGCGACATGCCCGTGGACCTGACCGGCAAGACCGTCGTCCTCGTCGACGACGTGCTCTACACCGGCCGCACCACGCGCGCCGCACTGGACGCCATCATGGACATGGGCCGCCCGCGCGCCATCCAGCTCGCGGTCATCGTGGACCGCGGCCATCGCGAGCTGCCGATCCGCGCCGACTACGTGGGCAAGAACGTGCCCACCTCGAAGCGCGAGATCATCGGCGTGCGCGTGCAGGACATCGACGGCGAAGAGTGCGTGGTGATCAAGGAGATGGAGGACTAGGGCGGTGCGCCCCCTCGACCGCCGTCACCTGCTCGGGCTGGAGACTCTTCCCGTCTCCGAGATCCGCGCCTTGATGGACGCCTCGCGCGCCCACGCCGAATGGCTCGAGGGCGGCGCGGTGAAGGGCGATTCCTTGCGCGGGCGGCTCGTCCTGCTCGGCTTCTTCGAGTCGTCGACGCGCACCCGCGTGTCGTTCGAGGCGGCGGCCAAGCGGCTGGGGGCGGACACGATCACGATCGGCACGAGCGGCTCCTCGCTCGACAAAGGCGAATCGCTGCTCGACACGGCATGGACTTTGGAATCGCTGGGCGCCGACTGCATGGTGGTGCGCCATCCGCGCTCGGGCGCGCCACAGGATCTGGCGAGCCGGCTCTCGCGCATGGCGCTCGTGAACGGCGGCGACGGCAGCCACGAGCACCCCACGCAAGCGCTGCTCGATCTCTTCACCATGACGCGCCACGGCCTCGATCCGTCGGGACTGCGCGTGGCCGTGATCGGCGACGTCACACACAGCCGCGTCGCGCGCTCCAACTTGTATGCCCTCACCGCCCTCGGGGCCACGGTCGTGGTGTGCGGACCGGCGACCATGATCCCGAGCGGACTCGAAGCCCTGGCGCGCCGTCCCGGCCGCGTCGAGGTCGTGGCGCGCCTCGAGGAAGCGCTCGAGGGAGCGGCGGCGGTCATCGTCCTTCGCCTGCAGCGCGAGCGCCAGGAGCAGGGGCTCCTGCCGAGCCTCTCCGAATACGCGCGTCTCTATCAGATCACCCCCGAGCGGCTCACGCGCTGGGCGCCGGGTGCCCTCGTCCTGCACCCGGGGCCCATGAACCGCGGCGTCGAGATCGACTCGCGGGTGGCCGACGGTCCGCGCTCGGTGATTCGCGAGCAGGTGACAGCCGGCATGGCGGTGCGCTGCGCCGTGCTCGAGCGCGCCTGCGGGGTGGGCGCGTGGGCGGAGAGCGAGCGGGCCGAGACCATGCTCGTGGGAGGGCGGCGATGATCGTCTTCGTCAACGCCACCGGCGTCGATCGCAAGCCCCTCGAGGTACGTGTCGAGAATGGTCGCATCGTCGAGATCGGGGCCCGGCTCACGCGCCGCCCGGACGATCGCATCGAAGATCTGGCGGGGGCGGTGTTGGCGCCCGCGTTCTTCGATCCGCACGTCCACTTCCGCGAGCCCGGCGAGGCCTACAAGGAGACGCTCGAGACCGGGAGTCGAGCGGCCGCGGCCGGCGGCTATTCCGAAGTCGCCGTCATGCCCAACACGAATCCGGCGCTCGACGAGGCGTACCGCGTGCGCGGCGTGGTGGCGCGCGGTCAGGAGATCGGCGTCTGCCGGCTGCACGCGATCGGCGCCTGCACGTTGGGGCTCGCAGGCGAACGGCTGACCGAGATGGCAGCCCTGATCGACGCGGGCGCCATCGGATTCTCGGACGACGGGCGTCCAGTGGAGCAAGCGGCGCGCATGCGCCGTGCGCTCGAATGGGCGCGCGGCCTGGGCACCGTCGTCGTGACCCATGCCGAGGATCGATCGCTCCGCGGCGAGGGTGTCATGCACGAAGGGACCACGGCGACGCGCCTGGGCCTGGCCGGGATTCCCGCCGCCTGCGAGACGACCGCCGTGGCGCGCGACCTCGAACTGGCCGCGCTCACCGGCGCCCGCCTGCACGTGGCGCACGTGAGCACGGCGCGCACGGTGGAGATGATCCAAGATGCCAAGCGCCGCGGCATCGCCGTGACCGCCGAGACCGCGCCTCACTATCTGATGTTCACCGACGAGGACGTCGCGCGCCTCGGCACGGCGGCCAAGATGAATCCGCCGCTGCGCAGCGCAAGCGATCGCGACGCGCTCATCAAAGGCCTCGCCGACGGCACCATCGACTGCCTGGCTACGGATCACGCGCCGCACACGCCCGACGAGAAGGCGCAGCCTTTCGCCGATGCGCCCTTCGGCGTGGTCGGCCTCGAGACCGCGTTCGCCGCGGCCCTCACCGTGCTCCATCGCCAGGCCGGCCTGCCGCTCACCGACGTCATCGACAAGCTCACGCGCCGGCCGCGCCAGGTCTTCGGACTTCCGTCAGCCGGCATCGCCCCGGGCGCGCCTGCCGATCTCGTGGCCTTCGATCCCCAAGCCGAGTGGACGGTCGAGCCCGAGAAATTCGCCACCAAAGGTCGCGCCACGCCCTTCGCGGGGGCGCGCCTGACGGGTCGCGTGCTCGGCACCTGGCTCGAAGGTCGCGAAACCTTCCGCCTCGCCTCCCCCATGGCGGGTGTCCGATGAGCGCGGCCGTCCGCCTCAAGCACGAAGCCATCCTGGCGCTCGAGGACGGGCGCGTCTTCCGCGGCCGCCGCCTGGGCGCCGAGGGCGAGGCCTACGGCGAAGTCGTCTTCAACACGTCGATGACCGGGTATCAGGAGATCCTGAGCGATCCCTCGTACGCCGGGCAGATCGTCACCCTCACTTATCCCTTGATCGGCAACTACGGCGTGCGCGCCGACTTCTTCGAGTCGCGCCGGCTCTTTGCCGAAGCGCTGGTGGTGCGCGAGGCGGCCGAGTTCCCGAGCCCGTGGCGCTCCGAAGGTCGTCTCGCCGAATTCCTCGAGGAGCGCGGCGTGGTGGCCATCGAGGGCATCGACACGCGCGCGCTCACGCGCCACATCCGTGAGAAGGGCGAGCTCAAGGCCGTGCTCTCGACCACCGATCTCGACGACAAGCGCCTGGTCGCCAAGGCGCGCGCGTCGGCCGGGCTCTTGGGACGCAATCTCGCGGCCGAGGTCACCTGCAAGGAGCCGTATCGCTGGACGCCAGAAGGCGCGGAGGCCGCCGCTCCCGCGCCGGCCGCGCCGCCGAGCGGCCCGCGCCGCGCCCGCGTCGTGGTCTACGACTTCGGCGTCAAGCGCGGGATCCTGCGCTCGCTCGCGGGCCTTGGCCTGGAAGTCGTCGTCGTCCCGGCCGCGACTCCGGTGGAGCGCGCGCTCGCTTACTCGCCGGTGGGCGTCGTGCTCTCGAACGGCCCTGGCGATCCCGCGGCCACGCCGGAGGCGGTCGCCGCGGCCCAGGGTGTGATCGGCAAGCTGCCCGTGCTCGGCATCTGCCTCGGCCACCAGGTGAGCGGGCTCGCGCTCGGCGCCAAGACGAACAAGCTCAAGTTCGGCCACCACGGCGCCAACCATCCCGTGATGAACGTGCCGGCCAACAAGGTCGAGATCACGTCGCAGAACCACGGCTTCGTGGTCGACCCGAGCGGTCTGCCGAGAGGCGCTCAGGTCACGCACCGCAGTCTCAATGACGGCGCCTGCGAGGGCCTGGCCATGCCCGAGAAGCATTTGATCTGCGTGCAATTCCATCCCGAGGCCTCGCCCGGCCCGCACGACTCGCACACGTTGTTCCAGGATTTTTCGCGCCTCTGTGGTCTGAGCGCCGAGCGCCGCCGCGAAGCGCCCATCGAGGCCGGCGCCGGGGCGCCCGGAGAGGATTCCTGATGCCGCGTCGCGACGACCTGCACAAGATCCTGCTCATCGGCTCGGGACCCATCGTGATCGGCCAGGCGTGCGAGTTCGACTACTCGGGCACGCAGGCCTGCCGTGCCTTGCGCGGCGCCGGCTACGAGGTGGTGCTCGTCAACTCGAACCCGGCCACCATCATGACCGACCCCGACGTCGCCGACCGCACCTACGTCGAGCCGCTCACGCTTGAAGTGCTCGAGCGGGTGATCGAGCGCGAGCGCCCGGACGCGCTCCTGCCCACGCTGGGCGGGCAGACGGCGCTCAACCTCGCGGTCGATCTCGCCAACCGCGGCGTGCTCGAGAAGTACGGCGTCGAATTGATCGGCGCCTCGCTGTGGGCCATCGAGACCGCGGAGGATCGCGATCGCTTCAAGCAGACGGTGCTCAAGGCCGGCTGCGAGGTGCCGCGCTCGGGCTACGCGCACTCGATGGAGGAAGCGAAGAGGCTGGGTGAGGAGATCGGCTTCCCGCTCGTCGTGCGCGCCTCGTTCACGCTCGGCGGCCTGGGCTCGGCCACGGTGTGGGCGGAAAGCGAGCTCGAGCACGCCGTGGCCCGCGGCCTCTCGGCGAGTCCCGTCGGCCGCATCCTGCTCGAGGAATATCTCGCCGGCTGGCAGGAGTTCGAGCTCGAGGTCATGCGCGACCGTCGCGACAACGTGGTCATCGTGTGCTCGATCGAGAACTTCGATCCCATGGGCATCCACACCGGCGACTCGATCACCGTGGCGCCGGCGCAGACGCTCTCCGATCGCGACTATCAGCGCATGCGCGACGCCGCCCAGCGCATCATGCGCGCCATCCAGGTGGATGCCGGCGGCTCCAACATCCAGTTCGCCGTGAATCCGCGCGACGGGCGCATGCTGGTCATCGAGATGAATCCGCGCGTCTCGCGCTCGTCGGCGCTGGCGAGCAAGGCCACCGGATTCCCCATCGCCAAGATCTCGGCTCTGCTCGCCGTGGGCTACACGCTGGACGAGATCCCCAACGACATCACCAAGAAGACGCCCGCCTGCTTCGAGCCGGCGCTCGACTACTGCGTGGTCAAGATTCCGCGCTGGGCGTTCGAGAAGTTCCCCGCCGCCGACCCCGTGCTCGGCACGCGCATGAAGTCGGTGGGGGAGATCATGGCCATCGGTCGCACCTTCCCCGAAGCGCTTCTCAAGGGCCTGCGCTCGCTCGAGCTGGACGGCTCGGCCAAGGGCTTGGGCCAGGCGGCGGGCGAGGAGGACCTGCCCGCGCTCCGCGAGCAGCTGCGCCTTCCCACCTGGCAGCGCATCCGTCAGCTGTGGGCGGCCCTCGCCGTCGGCGAGCCGCCCATGGAAGTGAGCCGCTACACGGCCATCGACCCCTGGTTCCTGCACCAGATCCAGCGCGTCACCGATCTCGAAAACGAGATTCGCGAGCAGGGAACGATCGAAGCGCTCGACCCCGACACGCTGCGCCGCGCCAAGAGGCTCGGCCTGGGCGACGCGCACCTGGCTCACCTGACCGGCGCACGCGAAGCCGAAGTCCGCGCCCGCCGGCTCGCGCTCGGCATCCGCCCGGTCTACAAGGCCGTGGACACGTGTGCCGCCGAGTTCGACGCCGAAACGCCCTACTTCTATTCCACCTATGAAGAGGAGAACGAGGCGCGCCCGGGCGGGGGCCAGAAGGTCATGATCCTGGGCAGCGGGCCCAACCGGATCGGGCAGGGGATCGAGTTCGACTACTGCTGCGTCCAGGCGGCTTTCGCCTTGCGTGACGCGGGCTTCGAGGTGGTCCTGGTCAATTCCAACCCCGAGACCGTCTCCACCGACTACGACGTGAGCACGCGCCTCTATTTCGAACCGCTCACGCTCGAGGACGTACTTCATATCGTGGACACGGAGAAGCCGGAGGGCGTGATCGTGCAGCTGGGGGGCCAGACCCCGCTCAAGCTGGCGCGCGGCCTGGACGAGGCCGGCGTGCCCCTGTGGGGCACCTCCTTCGACGACATCGACCGGGCCGAGAACCGCGCCCGCTTCGCCGACGTCGTGCGCGAGCTGGGCTTGCGCCAGCCGGCCAACGCCACCGCCTCGACGCGCGAGCAAGCCCTCACCGAGGCCCAACGCTTGGGCTACCCCGTGCTCGCCCGGCCCAGCTACGTGCTCGGCGGGCGCGGCATGCGCGTGGTCTACGACCGGGGCCAGCTCGCCTCCTTGCTCGAGGAGATGCCGCCTTCGGCCGAGGAGCCGGTCCTGCTCGACGAGTTCCTCGAGGGCGCCATCGAAGTCGACGTCGACGCGCTCTCCGACGGCACCGAAACCCTCGTGGCCGCCGTGCTCGAGCACATCGAGGAGGCCGGCATCCACTCCGGCGACTCCTCGTGCGTGATCCCGCCCTACTCGCTGGGCGAGGAAATGGTCGAGCGTATCCACGAGGCGACCAAGGCCCTCGCCGCCAAGCTCCGCGTGCGCGGACTCCTGAACGTGCAGTTCGCGGTGCGCGGCCAGGCGCTCTACGTGCTCGAGGCCAACCCGCGCGCCTCGCGCACCGTGCCCTTCGTCTCCAAGGCGGTGGGCATCCCGCTCGCGCAGTGGGCGGCCCTCGTTCTCTCCGGCAAGACGCTCCGCGAGCTGAACGCGATCGACATCCCCGAGCCCAAACTGGTGAGCGTGAAGAAGCCGGTTCTGCCCTTCAACCGCTTCCCGGGCGAGGACTCGCTCTTGGGCCCGGAGATGAAGTCGACCGGCGAGGTCATGGGTCGCGACGTGGACTTCGGCTACGCCTTCGCCAAGGCGCACGCCGGCGCGGGCGAGTCTCTGCCCACCGGCGGCACCGTGTTCCTCTCGCTGCGCGACGAAGACAAGCGCCCGGCGCTCTTCTTGGCGCGCAAGCTCGCCGACTTCGGCTTCCACCTCTTGGCCACGCGCGGCACCTGGCGCTTCCTGACCATGAACGGCATCGAGTGCGAGCGCGTCTTCAAGGTCAACGAGGGCAGCCCCAACGTGGTCGAGCGCATCGCGGCCGGGAGCGTCCACCTGGTCATCAACACGCCGCTCGGGCGCGAGAGCTTGTTCGACGAAAAAGCCATTCGGGCCGCCGCCGTGGCCCACGGCGTGCCCTGCGTGACCACGATCCAGGGGGCCACGGCCGCGGTGGCCGCCATCGAGTCGCAGATCCGGCGCGCGCTCGACGTGCGCCACCTGCAAGAGGAAGACAACGCGGTGGCCGCGGAGGCGCGCACGTCGTGAAGCGGCCGGGATCCCGCGCGTGCGCTCTGGTCTTCGCGCTCGCCGTGTGCTTCGTGCTTCCGGGCTGCGCCTACTTCAACACGTACTACTCGGCCAAGAAGAACTTCGATGCCGCCGAGCGCCTCTATCTGAACCCCGACGACCGCGCCAACGCGCAGCAGGCCGCGCTCTACGACAAGGCGATCCAGAGCGCCGCCAAGCTGGTGGCCAATTATCCCAAGTCGAAGTGGGTGGACGACGCCGTATACCTGACCGGGCGCTCACTCTTTGCCAAGGGCGAGGACGAGAAGGCGCGCCAGACGTTCACCGAGCTGGCCGACAAGTTCCCGCAGAGCCCGTATGTGGACGAGGCGCTCTATTACCAGGCCGAGACCTTCCGCCGCGAGCACAAGTGGGACACCGCGGTGGTGTTCTACGACAGCCTGCGGCGCACCTTCCCCAAGAGCAAGATGCTGGACGAGACGACGATGCGCGAGGCGCAGGTCGAGCTGGCGAGCTTCCGACCCCGCAACGCCGTCGCCATGCTGCTGTCGCTCGACACGCGCAAGCTCTCGGATCGCTCGCTCTACGAGTGGCATCACGCGCTCGCCGACGCTTATTTCGCCGTGCCCGCCTATGACTCGGCGTACGTGGAATACGAGTGGATCGCCGAGAAGGCGAGAACGCCCGATGCCTATCACGATTCGCAGATGCGCCTGGGCGACTGCTTGGAGGGCGCGCGCCACTTCGACATCGCGGCCGAGCACTACCACGACTACGAGCGCGACGCGCGCACACCCGAGTATCGCGACCAGGCGAGCATCCGGCGTGCTTCGGCCATGGCCTCGGCCGGGCACGTGAACGAGGGCCTCCTGCTCCTGCGCGACATCGTGAACGACAAGACGCGCACCAACGTGGCGCCGCAGGCGCTCTATCAGATCGGATTCATCCAGGAGACGACGGGCGAGGACTCCAAGGCGGCGCGCGCCACCTACGCCAAGGTGACCGAGCAGTACAAGACGTCGCCCTATTCGGGGCAGGCCCAGGCGCGGCTCACCAACCTCGACAAGATGGACGCCTTGCGCGCCGCCGCCGCCTCGGACACGACCGGGCGCGAGGCCGCGGCCGCCGCGGCGTTCGCCGTCGCGGAGCGCTATCTCGTCGATTCCGACCGCCCCGAGCGCGCCGTGCAGGAGTACGCCAAGGTCGAGCAGGACTACGCCAACACCCAGGTGGCTCCCAAGGCGTCGTTCGCGGCCGGATGGGTGTTCTACCGTAAGCTGCAGCACAAAGAGGCGGCCGACAGCGTGTGGAAGCACGTGCTCGCCGCGTATCCCCAGACCCTCTACGGGCAAGCGGCGAGCGCGCTCCTGCGCGGGCGCGAGGATTCGCTGCGCGTCGTGGGCGCCTTCTCGAAGACCCTGATCAAGGTTCCGTACTCGCCCGGCGCTTTGCTCTATGTGCCGCCCGAGACCAGGCTCACGACGCAGAAGACGGCGGTCGCCATGACGCGGGCGGACAGCATCCGGGTCGCGCACGAGGCGCGCGCCGCGGCGTCGGCGCCGCGTGATACGACGCGCAAGGCCTTGCCCGACACGACACGCAAGGCTCCCCCCGATACCACCCACGTGGCGCGGCCCGACACGACGCGCACGCAGGCGAAGCCGGACACGACGGTGCACAAAGCGCCGTCCTCGGGGGCGGCCGGTCCCGTGCCGCCGGCGCAGGGAGGCCGATGAGCGCGGAGTCGACGCTGGCCCCGCCCAAGTCCTCGTGGATCGAGGTCGAGGGCGGCGTGGTGCGTAACCAGCTCCTGCCCGGCAAGCGCCACCACTACGCGGTGATCGAGCTTCCGGCGAGCTTCCCGGCTCCGCTGGCCGGGCAGTTCGCCATGCTCGGGCCTTCGCCCTCGCCGAGCGGTCTCCTTCTCAAGCGCCCGATGAGCGTGGCGCGCGCCTGGCGCGAGGCGGATCACCTGTACCTCGGCTTTCTCTACACGGTCGTGGGCTCGGGCACGCAGGCCCTGGCCCGCGCGCGCGAACGCTGGACCGTCCTCGGCCCCCTGGGCCGCGGCTTCCCTTTGAGCCAGGGCCCGCGCATCCTGGTAGCGGGTGGACGCGGCGTGGCGCCCCTGGTTCTCCTGGCCGAGGAGTGCGCGCGCCGCGGCGAGGCGGTCGCCTTCTTGAACGGAGCGCGGAACGCGGCCGAGCTGATCGCGCCCGAGGATCTGGGCGCGGGCGCCTTCGCCGAGGGCTCGGTCCTGCTCGAGACGACCGAAGACGGCTCGCGCGGGCGCCAGGGTCGCGTGCTCGACGCGCTCGATGATCCGCGCGTGCGCGCGCTCTTCGCCAAGCCCGGTGCCATGTTCTACTCGTGCGGACCACACGGCTTGCTGGAAGCCGTAGGGCACGCGGCGCGCGAGCGCAAGGCCTCGACCTCGGTGGCGCTCGAAGCGCACATGGCGTGCGGCACCGGCATCTGCCGCTCGTGCGTCATCCCGCGCGCCCCCGGCGCTCCCGTCCCCGCCGAAGCCTCCAACACGAGCTTCCTTCTTGCCTGCTTGGATGGCCCGTGCGTGCCCGCCGACACCGTCGACTGGAAGAATGCGCCATGAGCCCAACGCCCACGCAAACAGCCAGCGCCGATCTCACGACCCGCCTCGGGCCGCTCACGCTCGCCAATCCCATCGTGGCCGCGAGCGGCACCTTCGGCTACGGCGACGAGTTCGCCGACCGTATCGATCTTTCGCACCTGGGCGGCGTGGTGACCAAGACGGTGACGCTCTTGCCCCGCGCCGGCAATCCGCCGCACCGCATCGTCGAAACCCCGGCCGGCATGCTGAACTCGATCGGGCTCGAGAACGTGGGGCTCGCCGCCTTCCGCACCAAGAAGCTGCCGCGCTTGGCCCAGCTCCCGTGCGCCGTGATCGCGAGCCTGGGCGGCGAGACACCCGAAGAGCTCACGCGGCTCGTCGAGGCTCTCGAGGAAGAAAGCGGGCTCCAAGGCTACGAGATCAATTTCTCCTGTCCCAACGTGAAGGCGGGAGGGGCTCGCTACTGGGCCAACGCCAAGCTCCTCGAATCGACGTGCGCGAGCCTCAAGAGCCGCACCCGCCGATCGCTGTGGGCCAAGCTCTCGCCCAACGTGACCGATCCGGCCGAGATGGCGCGCGCCGCGGAGGCCGGGGGCGCCGACGCCGTGACCCTGGTCAACACGTTCGTGGGCACGGCGGTCGATCTGGCCACGCGGAGCTTCAAGCTCGGGCGTCCCACGGGCGGGCTCAGCGGCCCGGCGATCAAGCCGCTCGCGCTCGCCCAGGTTTACGAGGTGAGCGGCGCGGTACAAATTCCGGTGGTCGGCATGGGCGGGATCGCGAGCGTGGACGACGTGCTCGAGTTCCTTCTGGTGGGCGCGAGCGCCGTGCAAGTGGGCACCGCGCACTTCCTCACGCCGTCGGCCGGCGTGCGCTTGGCCGAGCGCGTCGCCCAGCGCCTGAGCGAGCTGGGCTTCGCTTCCGTGCACGCGATGGTGGGCGCGATCGGACGCCCGGCGGGAGGGCCCATTGCCGAGTGATGCGAACGCTGCCTCGCGCGGCATCGTCGCGCTCGACGTTCCGGCGCTCGAGGACGCGATCGCGCTCCTCGCGCGGCTCGGCGACGCGGTCGGCTACTACAAGGTGGGGCTCGAGCTGTTCACGGTGGCGGGACCCGAGGCCGTCCACGTGCTCCGCGAGGCCAAGAAGAGCGTCTTCCTCGATCTCAAGCTGCACGACATTCCGAACACCGTGGGGCGCGCGGCGCGTGCGGCCGCGGGACTCGGGATCGATCTCCTCACCGTGCACGCGGGCGGCGGCCGCGCCATGATCCAGGCCGCGGCCGAAAGCGCGCCCGGCTCGCGCGTGGTGGCGGTCACCGCGCTCACGAGCCTCGATCCGCGCGATCTGCCGGCGCACATTCGGCGCGACCGGCCGCTTGCCGAGTGGGTGCTCGATCTCACGGAAGAATCGCTGGCCGCCGGGGCGGCCGGCGTGGTTCTCTCCGGAGCCGAGGTGGCGGCGGTCAAGGCGCGCTTCGGCGCGGACTGCCTGTGCGTCGTTCCCGGCGTGCGGCCCCCGGGGGCCGCGCCCCAAGACCAGGCGCGCACGGTCACGCCGGCGGAAGCGCTGGCGGCCGGCGCGGACTACTTGGTGGTCGGAAGACCGGTCACCCAGGCCGCCGATCCGCTCGCCGCCTGGCGCGGTCTCTGGTCGGAGATCCATTCCCAGGAAGGAAGGCGATGACGAGGGCGAAGCTCGGCATGGGCATCGCGGTCTTGGCGATCACGCTCGGCGGCTTCGCGCCGGCACGCGCCGCCGTCCTGGTCTGCGGCGTCGTGCGCTCGGGGGGCGTGGCCGTGAAGGGCGCCAATCTCGTGGCCCTGGAGCGCGGCGTCACCG
>DATFWU010000067.1:0-11682 GCA_035259005.1 Candidatus Eiseniibacteriota bacterium | reverse complement strand
AACCCTACCGTGAGGCTCGCCAATGCCCTGGGAGAGCGGGCATAACTCAGCGGTAGAGTGTCAGCTTCCCAAGCTGAAGGTCGCGGGTTCAAATCCCGTTGCCCGCTCCATCTTTTCTTTTTCTCGCCACGGATCCACCGGCTCCACCGGGTCCACCGGCTCCACCGAGTCCACTGGCTCCACCGAGTCCACGAGGACCGCGGAGCCCCCAGAGTTCACGAGCGATACCTCACACATGTCCTTGTCCCTTGTCGCCATCGTCGGACGGCCCAACGTGGGCAAGTCGTCCCTGTTCAACCGGATCGTGGGTCAGCGGCTCGCCGTGGTCGACGATCGGCCCGGGGTCACACGCGATCGCCATCTCACGGTGGCCGAGTGGGCAGGGCGAGACTTCTTTCTCGTCGACACCGGAGGCTTCCTGCCCAGCGCCAAAGCAGGCCAGCTCGAAGCCGCCGTGCGCCGCCAGGCCGAGATCGCGATTGAGGAAGCGCACGTGGTCCTTCTGGTCGTCGACGCGAGCACCGGGCCCACCGACCTCGATCAGGACCTCGCCGCTCGCGTTCGCAAGAAGAACCGCGCTGCCGTCCTCGTCGTGAACAAGATGGATCGTCCGGGCCACGACGATCCGCGCGCCGCCGAGTTCCACCGCCTGGGCCTGGGCGAGCCGTGGTCGGTCTCGGCCGCGCAGGGGTACGGCATCGGCGACCTGCTCGACCACGTCATCGAGCTCCTGCCCGAAGAAACCGGCGAAGCCGAGCTGGATGGCACGCGTGTCGCGCTGGTCGGCCGTCCCAACGTGGGCAAGTCGTCTCTGGTGAACGCGCTCCTCGGCGAGGAGCGTATGGTCGTCCACTCCGCGCCCGGCACCACCGTGGACAGCGTCGACAGTCGGCTGGAACGCGCCGGACGCCCTTACGTGCTCGTCGACACCGCGGGGATCCGCCGCGAGAGCCGCTACGAGGACGACGCCGAGTTTTTCGCCACGCTGCGCTCGGCCCGGGCCATCGAGCGCGCCGAAGTGGTCACCGTCGTGCTCGAAGCGACGCGCGGCATCGTGCGCCAGGATCTGCGCATCATCGAATCTGTGCTCGAAGCCGGGCGTCCCGCGCTCCTCGCCTACAACAAATGGGATTTGATCGAACATCGCGAAGAGCGCTGGAAAGAATTGGAGGAGGAGCAGCGCAAGGACCATCCGTGGCTCGCTGACATCCCGGGGTTCCCGTGCTCGGCGACGTCACGCTGGCATCTCGACCGACTGCCGCAGTTCTGGACCCAGCTCGCCGAGGAGACACGCCGTAAAGTCACGACCCCGGAGCTCAACCGCTGGCTCGAGGACGTGCAGAACGAGCGCCAGGCGCCGTCGACGCGTCTGGGCCGCCCGGCCCGCATCTACTACGCAACCCAAACGGGCTCCAAGCCGCCGCGCTTTACGGTCTTCGCGTCCCAGCCGGAGGCCATCAACGCTTCGTACCACCGCTTCCTCTTGAACCGCCTACGCGAGCGATTCGGCTTCACCGGCACCCCGGTGAAGCTCGAGGTAAAGAAGAGCAAGTGAGTGCGGCACTGGCCTCGGCCATCACACTCATCCCCGCGTATCTGCTCGGCGCCATGCCCTGGGGCCTGTGGATCGGGCTTCTCCGAGGCGTGGACGTACGCCGGCAGGGGAGCGGGAATCTCGGCGCCACCAACGTCTATCGCCTCCTCGGGCCGGGGCTCGGCATTACCGTCTTGATCCTCGACGCCGCCAAGGGCGCGCTCGCCGTGCTCTGGGGTCTGCATGGCCCCGCGGCCGCCGCGTTCCCCGGCGGCGCGGCATGGGCCGCGATCGCCTCCGGGATCACCGCGATCCTCGGCCACATGCTCTCCGTCTTTGCGCGCTTTCGCGGGGGGCGCGGCGTGGCGACGACCATCGGCGTCTTCCTCGCGCTGGCCCCGGGGGCCATGGGACTCGGCCTCGGCGCCTTCGTTCTCGCTTTCGCCTTCACGCGCCGCGTCTCGGTTGGCTCGCTGGCCCTGGCGGTCGTGTTCCCGATCGGGGTCCTGGTCACGATGCGAGCCGGACCGGACCGCACGCGACTCTTCGTTCTGGCGCTGGTTGCCGCTCTCCTCATCATCGTTCGCCACATTCCCAACATCCGGCGCCTGGCCAGAGGCCAGGAAAGAGAGCTAAATCTCCGGGGCAAGGGCACGGCAACGCCGAGGAAGGAATCGTGAGCGGGTCTCCGAGCCCGAAGGCTTCTCCAACCCCGAACGCCCTCACTCCGCCTTCGAGCGGCGACCCTCGCGTCACCATTCTAGGCGCCGGATCCTGGGGCACCGCGCTGGCCGCTGTGCTCGCCCGCGCCGGGCGCTCCGTATGCCTTTGGACCATCGAGGACGAGGTCGTAGCCGATCTCAACCAGCGCCACCGCAACACGAAATACTTGCCCGGGATCGAGCTCCCCGCCGCGGTCTCGGCCCATCGTGACTCGGCCGCCGCGCTCGCCGGAGCTCAATTTGTCGTGTGGGCGCTGCCTATGGCGGTGCTGCGGCCGGTAGCCCTTCAAGTGAGTTCTCAAGTGGCGCCTGCATGGGCGCCAGGTGGGGCCGCAGGGCCGGTGCACGTTTCTCTCGCCAAAGGTCTCGAAAAGGCCACGCACCGCCGCCCCACTCAAGTGCTACATGAAGTGTTTCCGACCGGCCGGATCGCGGCCCTCCTCGGCCCCAGCCACGCCGAGGAAGTGGCCCGCGGCGTGCCCACCACGGTGGCCGCCTGCGCCGACGACCCCGCGACCGCCCGAGACGTTCAGGCTCTCTTCCATGGTGAGCGCTTCCGGGTCTACACGAACGATGATCTGCCCGGCTCCGAGTACGGGACGGCGCTCAAGAACGTGATCGCGGTCGCGGCCGGCATCTCCGACGGGCTCGGCTTCGGCGACAACACGAAAGGCGCGCTCGTCACCCGGGGCCTGGCCGAGATGAGTCGCCTCGGAATCGCGCTCGGCGGACGCCGGGAAACGTTCTTTGGATTGACAGGGCTCGGCGATCTGGTTACGACTGCGTTCAGCCGCTGGAGTCGCAACCGGCACGTGGGCGAAGAGCTCGGACGCGGATTGCCTCTGGCGACCATCCTCGGCTCCATGACGCAGGTGGCCGAGGGAGTTCCTACGTCGCGCGTGGCACTCGAGCTGGCACGGGAACGCAACGTCGAGGTGCCGATCATCGAGCAGGTGACGGCCGTGCTGTTCGAGGACAAGTCTCCGCGCGACGCGCTGCTCGATCTCTTGGCGCGCGATGCGCGCCGCGAATGATCGAGACCGGTCCGCCGGCCCGATCGAGGTGCCCCTGTGACCCGGAAGACAGTCGCGTCCTCGTCCCCCGCCAAGCTCTACCGATCGATCCGCGAAGTGAGCGCCGAATTGGGCGTGAAGCCGCACGTCCTGCGCTACTGGGAGACGCAGTTCCCAAGCCTCCACCCCAAGAAGAATCGCGCCGGGAACCGCATCTACCGGCCCGAAGAGATCGTGCTCTTGGGGCGCATCAAGGAGCTTCTCTACGCGCGGCGCTTCACGATCGAGGGCGCGCGCAAGCTCCTGATCGAGGAGAAGAAGCCGAAGGCAAAGGCTGCCGCGGCGCCCGTGACTCCGCCATCGCCCACGGCACCGTCCGCCAAGCCGGCTCCCGACGCGACGATCCGCACGCAGAGCCACGCCGAGCGCGAGCGGCTCGAAGCGGCACTCGTCGCCGCCAACGCGCAAGCCGCCCTGCATCGCGAAGCGCTGGTCGCCGTGCAGGCCGAGCTCGCCGCCGCCCGTGAGTCGCTCGCGGCGACGAGCGACTCGCTCCTGACGACGCAGAACTCGCTGACCGTGACGCAAGGCTCGCTGGCCACCGCGAACGCGAGACTGGTTGATACGAAAGCGTCTCTGGCGTCGTCCGAGGTATCGCTGGCGGCCAGCAAGGAATCTCTGGCCGTGGCCAACGATCTCGAGAAGACGCGCGCCGCGGCGATGGCGGTGCTTCGCCAGGAGCTTCTTCTTCTGGCGCGCGAGCTGCGTGGCGAAGACGAGGAGCCCGCCCGGGCGGCCGCCGAGCCGCGCGTCGCGGTGAAGACGGCCGCAGAGCCCAGCCCGGTTGTCGACCACGAGGCGGCAGAGCCTGCCGCCGAGGGGGATCCGGTCGGCGAAGAGGAGCCGGCGGCGTTTCCGGTGGGGGCGGTCGCGATCACCGTTGGCGCCTGAGCGAGCCGCCGCAATCGCTCGAGTAAGTAGGAGCGGGGCTCTGGCGGCAGGGAGTACTGGTAGCAGCAGGGCTCCTGTAGCAGCAGGGCTTCGGTGGCAGGACGGCTTTGGTGGCAGCACGGCTTTGGAAGTAGCGGGCTTTGCGTTCTTCCAGGGGCTTTACGATCTCCCGCTCCCTGGATAGCATGCCGGTGGACAAACGATCACCCCAGTCCCCGGTCGGGGCGTAGCGCAGCCTGGTAGCGCACTTGCATGGGGGGCAAGTGGTCGCTGGTTCAAATCCAGTCGCCCCGACCATTTTTCCTTTTCGAACGTGAAGCCCCGGAGGCCTTGCCCCGGGGCCATCTCGTATCCACGGGCAGGCTGCCGGAGCCTCGGTCGCGCTGCCCGAGCGTCGGTTTGCGCTGGCCGAGCGCTTGGTCGCGCTGGCCGAGCGCCCGGTCGCGCGCCGCTGCCCACAGCAAACCATCGAATCGATGAGCCGCTCCATGAGCCCGATCGCTCGCGCCGAAGACTTCGTCTCGACCCGGCTGGGGGATCTCACAACGCGGCTGGCGGATCACGCCTACCGCCGGGGCGCGTCGTTCGTGGCCTGGCTCCCCGAGCCCATGGCGCGGGCCCTGGGGCGAGCGGTTGCGGATCTGTGCTGGCGACTCTCGCCGCGGCGCCGCGCGACCCTCATGCAGAACTTGAAGCGCCTGCTTCCCGATCTAGACTCCGGGGCCCTCGGCACCGAGTCTCGTCGAGCCTTTGGCGGCTTCGGAGAGTCCGTGGTCGACACGCTTCGCCTGGCGCGCGCACCGCGTGGCGAGCTCGAGCGCCGCGTCCAATTCGAGGGCCTCGAGCGCCTGGAGCGCGCCCTCGACGAGGGCGGAGCGGTCCTGCTCGCCGCGCACGCCGGAAACTGGGAGTGGGCGGGAGCCGCGTTGGCGCGCCGAGGCGTCCCCGTGACCGCTCCGGCGCGGCGCCACCAAGGGCCCGAAACCGAAGCCTTCTTCGCCGCCCTGCGCCGCCGCTTCGGCGTGCGCACGCACGATCGTCTGACTCCGCTTCTTCGCGGCCGCGATCCGCGCGCCTTGGCCCTTTTTCTGGACCGCGCCGGCGAGGGCGCCTCCCAGGCCCGCCCGGAGCGTATGGCCCGAGGCGCCGCGGCCCTGGCCGCCCGGCGCGGCTGGGCGCTCCTGCCCGCCCTGTGCCTGCGCGAGCAGCAGAACTACCGCATCGTTTTCGGTCCGCGACTCGCCCCCGGGCCGGCGAGCGGCCAGCGCGCCGCCCTCGCCCGCACCGCGCTCGACTTCCTCGAGACTCAGCTGCGCGCGCACCGAGGCCAATGGTTCGCCTTCGAGAGACTGGAGCCATGAGCGAGCCCATGAGCGAGCCCGTGAGCGAGCCCGAGCCGCGCGACCTCGCCAAGACGGCAGTGGTCATCCCCGCCTACAACGCGGCCCGCCACCTTGGCGCGGTTCTCGAGCGCGTGCTCACCCAGTGCGCCCGCGAAGATGTCTTCGTGGTCGACGACGGCTCGGCCGACGACACGGCGGCCGTGGCCGAGGCGCGGGGCGTGCGCGTGATCCGGCAGACCCCCAACCAGGGCAAGGCGGCGGCTCTGCGCACTGGCTTTCGCGCCACGCGCGACTACGATCGTGTCCTCACCCTCGACGCCGACGGCCAGCACGATCCCGCCGATCTGCCGCGCTTCCTCGCCGCCGCGCCGGGCCATGACCTCGTGGTCGGCGCACGCACCCTGGGGCAGGGGATGCCCGGCTTGCGCGCCTTCGGCAATCGCGTCTCTTCGTGGTTCATCGGGGTGCTGGCCGGCCAGCCCATCCCGGACAGCCAGTCCGGCTACCGGTTGCACACGCGCGCGCTCCTCGATGGCGTCGTGCCCGCGATCGACGGAGAAGCGCGCGGATTCCTGTTCGAAACCGAGTTGCTCGTGCGTGCCGGACGCCAGGGCTACCGGATCGGCTCGGTGCCCATCGCCACCGTGTACGCCGATCAGGGAAGCCACTTCCATCCCGCCACCGAGCTACCGCGATTCCTCTCGCTGTTCGCGCGACTGGCGTTTCTGGTCGTCAGCGGGCAAGCGGGCAAGCGGCCGACCACGAAGACGGAGCGTGCGCAAACATGGTGATCCTGATCACCAACGACGACGGTATCCAGGCACCGGCGCTGCGCCAGCTGAAGAGCGCGCTCGCCGATCTCGGACGCGTGGTCATCGTGGCGCCCGATCGCGATCAGAGCGCGACCAGCCACGCCCTCACGCTCTACCGTCCCTTCCGTATCGAGCGCCCCGAGCCCGACGTGTACGCGGTCGACGGCACGCCGACCGATTGCGTGGTGGTGGCCACGCACGGCTTGATCGACGAGCCGCCCGGCCTCGTCGTCTCCGGCATCAATCACGGTCCCAACATGGGGGAGGACGTCTTCTACTCGGGCACCGTGGCCGCGGCCATCGAGGGCGCGCTCAACGGGCTGCCCTCGCTCGCCGTGTCGCTGGTCGCCAAGCGCAGCGAAGAGGTGAATTGGGCGGAGCCCGTGCGCGTGACGCGCACCATCGTCGACGCCGTGCTGCACCACAAGCTCGCACCCAAGTCGCTGCTCAACGTGAATCTGCCGTGGCGCCCCGGCGAGACGCCGCGCGGCATCCGCATTACCAAGCTCGGGCAGCGCATCTACCAGGACGCTCTCATCCAGAAGACGGATCCGCGCGGCCGTCCCTATTACTGGATCGGCGGCGACGAGCCGATCTGGATGGACGAGCCCGGGACCGACTTCGTCGCGGTCGCGGACGGCTTCGCCTCGGTCACGCCGCTCATGCTCGATCTCACACTGCACAGCGCGCGCGCCGAGCTGGAGAAGTGGCGACTCGCACCGTGATCGCGAGCGTCACGAGCGAGGTCCGCGCGGTTGGCAACCCGGGCGATCGTTTGCTAAACTGCGCCCACCCGCTGGACGAAGCTGCGAGGCTCGAGGGCCTCGAGTGTCGGGGCGTAGCGCAGCCTGGTAGCGCACCTGGTTCGGGACCAGGGGGCCGGAGGTTCAAATCCTCTCGCCCCGACCACGGCTTCGTCCCTCTCCTCCCATGAGCGCCGTTTCCCTTCGCGCCATCGTGCACGGCCGCGTGCAAGGCGTCGGCTTCCGTTACTTCGTGCTCCGGCAAGCGCGCGCCCTCGGTCTCGCCGGAACGGCGCGCAATCTGGCCGATGGCACAGTCGAGGTGTACGCTGAGGGCGAGCGCGCCGCGCTCGCCGCGCTCGAGCGCGATCTCAAGCGCGGACCGCCGGCCGCCGACGTGACGCGCGTGGACACGCGCTACGGTCCGGCGCGCGGAGACACGGACGAATTCCACGTGAGCTAGCGGGAGCGACCCCGGGAATCCATGCTCGAACTCACCGACACCTTCGCGGCGGCGCTCGAGCAGGCGAGCACGCGCGCCCGCGCCCGCCGCCACCTGAGCGCCGGCGAGCAGGAAGCCTTGGTCGGGCTCGCCGGATTCGACGGCGGCAAGTACCTCGCCTTCCTCGACCAGCTGCGCGCCGCGGGCGTCGAAGTCGAGCCGCTCGACGACGAGAGCGAGGCCGAGCTGCCGGCGGACACGACGCCCGAGCCGGCGCGCGGCAAGGAGCTCGATCTCCTCGACCGCTACCTCGCCGATCTGCACCGCCATCCGCCGCTCACCCCCGACGAAGAGCTTTCGACCTCGCGCGCCGCGCGCGCCGGCGACTCGGCCGCCCGCCGCAGGCTCATCCTCGGCAACTTGCGACTCGTCGTGTTCATCGCGCGCCGCTATCGTGGCCGCGGCCTCGACTTTCTCGACCTGATCAGCGAGGGCAACCTGGGCCTCATCACGGGCGCCGACCGCTTCGATCCCGAGCGCGGGTTCCGTTTTTCGACCTACGCGGCGTGGTGGATCCGGCAAGCCATCCTGCGCGGCATCGCCGATCAGTCGAGCGCCGTGCGGCTTCCGGTCACCGTGCTGCAGCAGATGCGTCGCTATCTCATGGAGCAGCGCAAGCTGCGCCACCGCCTGGGCCGCGAGCCCGAGGTGCACGAGGTGGGCAGCGCCCTGGGTCTCGCGCCCTTTCAGTCGGAGCGCATCAACGCCCTCATCCATAGCGCGCGCACGCTCGAGGACATCGGCGCGGCCGACCAGTCGGGCGAGCTCCTGCTCGCCGCCAGCGACCAGGACGTGCCGAGCGTCGAGGAGATGGTGGAGAGCCGCCTCGACGCCGAGCGTCTCGATCACTTTCTCGGGCGCTTGTCCGGGCGCGAGGAGGGTATCCTGCGCATGCGCTACGGCTTCTTCGACGGCATGGCGCACACCCTGCAGCAAACCGGCGAACGCTTCGGCATCACGCGGGAGCGCGTGCGCCAGATCGAGCAGCGCGCGCTGGGCAAGCTCCGCTTCTGGATGGAGCAGCCGGCGGGGGCGAACGAAGAGGACGAGGAGGACGACGGATGGAATCCCGCGTGAAGGAACACGCTACCGGCGCCACAAGCGCTACCGGCGCCACCGGCGCTACCGGCGCTACCGGCGCCACCGGCGCCACAGGCGCCACCGACTGGACGCGCTGGGTGCGCGACGTCCCGGACTATCCACAACCCGGTGTCTTGTTTCGTGACCTCACGCCCTTGTGGGCCGACGGCGAAGCTTGGTCGCGCGCCGCCGACAGCCTGGCCAAGCGCGTGCTGGCGGGCGGCGGACCGAAGCCGCGCTACGTGCTCGGCATCGAAGCGCGCGGCTTCCTGGTCGCGCAGGCGCTTGCCGATCGCTGGGGCGCGGGCGTTCTCCTCGCCCGCAAGCCGGGCAAGCTGCCGCGCGCGTTCTACAAGCAGAGCTACGCGCTCGAGTACGGGGAATCGGGGCTCGAGCTCCACGAGGATCCCATTCCCGAGGCCTCGCCGGTCCTCATCGCCGACGACGTGCTGGCCACGGGCGGCACGGCCCATGCCGCGCTCGAGCTGGTCGAGAACCTGCGCGGACAGGTGGTCGGCTGCGCGTTCTTGCTGGAGATCGGCGCCCTGGGAGGACGCACGCAGCTGGGGGACATCTCCGTGTTCACGCTCGTGCGCTACGCGGCCGACGGAAAAGCCGAGCTGTTCGACTGAACGAGCTACTGGGCGGCGCCGCGATCGATCTGGGCGTCGAGGTCGCGCGGCATGAAGCCGTCGACCGTGCCTACCTTCTCGCCCTTCCTGCCGTACACGATGAGGAAGGGGATTCCGCTCGTGTACTTGAGCACCTGGCGCGCCGCCGGCGTGTTCCAGTCGACGATGTTGATCTTGCGCACGGCGACGTCGGTGCGCTTCTCGAGCAAGTCGTTCACGTGCTCGTCGATCATGCGACAGGGGCGGCACCAGTCGGCGTAGAAGTCGACCAGCGTCACCTTGCCGGGCACGGCCAGGCCCTCGAGGCTCGGCACCTCGTCGCCCTCTTCCGACACGATGCCCACGTCCGAGCCTTCGGGATAGCCCTTGGGCGGCATCCACTTGCCCTGGCCGGGCCCTTGGATGGCCAGGAATCCCGCCTCTTCCACCGCCGCGATGAGCTTGGCTGTCGGCACGCGCGACGTCATCTCGACCGTCGCCTCGACCGTGCGCGTGTCGTACGTGACCTTCTTCACGCCCTTGATCTTCTCGAGGCTCGACTTGACCACGTCCAGCGCCTTGCCGCCGTCGATGCCCTGCAACGACAGCACGACGGACTTGATCCCGGGGGCCTGCGAGGCGGCGTCGGAAAGGGAAACGGAGACCAAGGAGAGAAGAAGGAGGGGCACGAGGATTCGCATGCGTCGGCTCTCTCGATGTGGATGGCGAAATGGGGAAGCGGCCGCCTCCAGGTTAGCGGAAGCCGGCCGCTCTCGCCAGTCGGAGCCGGCGCTCACGCCGCCTTGGTCCCGGGCCGGGGCTTGGGCTGCGGTGCCGTGGCCACCAGATCGTCGGCCGCAGGTCCCAGGCGCACCATCTTCGCCGCGTGGCTCAGCACGTAGACGCGGATGTTGTTGCCCCTCTGATCCGCGGGTGTCATGAAGAAACCCATCTTGCCCGCCACGTAGGACGTGGTGTAACCGACCAGGAGCTCCTGATCCTTGAAGAGCACCGCGATCTTCTTGGCGCTCGCCATGGCCGGGTCGGTCGCGCCGAACTGGCGCGACTTGATGTGGGCGGAGTTGCCGGCGAGATCGCGCACGAAGAACACAGCCTTGAGCTCGCTCATCTTGACGTTCATGGTGCTCGGCGTTCCGCCGCGAGCCTGGACGTGGAACAAGGTCCGCTCGGGATAGAAGTCCTGCGTGCTTCCTTTGACGCAGGCGCCGTTCAGGTAGCGCACGACAACCAGATTCGTCTCCCCCATGGCGCGCGCTCCTAGAACGAGAATCCGAAGGTGACGGGAATGAAGCGGGCATTCTTGAGGCTCGAGACCGCCGGGTTCCATCCCGCCTCGGTGTAGACGTTCTCGAGACGAGCCTCGACGAATCCCTGCGCCTTGCCGAGCCCCAGCTTCATGCCCACGCCGCCGTCGATGCCGAAGCGGGTCTGCGAGTTGGAGAACGAGACGCCCGAGCTGTCCGCCTGGCCGTTCACATGGAACGCGCCCAGGCTCGCGGTGATGTAAGGACGCACCGCGCCGGTCGAGACGAGCGGAAAGGTGACGCCGGCGAGACCGGAGAGGATCTTGCTCTCGCCGTTGGTGATTCCGGCTGCCGACTGCACGATGTCCTGCAGGTTCATCTTCTGGTAGCCGAGGGCGCCGCGCAGCCCGAACGGCAGGGCGGGCACGTGGAACTCGGCCAATCCGCGTAGATGGAAGCCGTTCTTGAGCGCGTCGCCGGTGCCGTTGGTCGGCATGGTGATTCCGCCCCCCAGACCGAAGTTCACCGGCCCCGTGCCGGCGCTCGCCGCCTGCGCACAGAGCGCCATGGAAAGAATCACTGCCCCCAGGGGCAACACTTGGCGTTTCATCAGGTTCCTCCTCCTTATCGGTCCGACAAAGTCCTTGGCCCACGAAGACCTTGGCTGGTCTCGGTCCCCTTGGAGATCGGCCTTGGGAGGGAATGGCTTGAGAGGGCGGGACCAGGCCCGGGTGGCCTGAGCCAGATGAGGAAAAGTCCATCCATCGCCCGCGCCCCGGTCCGCCAACCCGGGCCCGGGCGGAAAGCATGCAAATTGCACGGGCGGGCACGCCCATCCCAGGGTTACGTCTTATGTCCCGACCGCCAAGATCGGCCACGGGGACTTCGGCGTCACGCCTTTGAGCTCCCGTTCTTCACCAGGTCGGAGGCGGGCGGGGAAACCGGCGCGGTCCGGATTCCGTACTCCTTCCCAAGATCCGACGGGGGAGGGAAGCGACATGGGAATTCAAATCGAGCGGCTGTTGCCAATGCTGGCCATGTGGGGGCCGTGGATCTTCGCCGGCGTGGCCATCGCCTGTCTCGCAGGCATGATCCGACTCGGATGG
>DATFWU010000066.1:0-6760 GCA_035259005.1 Candidatus Eiseniibacteriota bacterium | reverse complement strand
TCTCTGTGCACGCTGGTGGGCGCGGTTCCGGGCGCCCTGCCGCCCTTGATCGGCTGGACCGCGGCGGGCGGGAGTCTCGATCCCGGCGCGTGGGCGCTCTTCGCCTGGATGTTCCTGTGGCAGCCACCGCACTTCC
Organism: Candidatus Eiseniibacteriota bacterium; assembly: GCA_035259005.1. Classification (GTDB taxonomy): domain Bacteria; phylum Eisenbacteria; class RBG-16-71-46; order RBG-16-71-46; family DASYSL01; genus DASYSL01. The sequence continues at coordinate 6,624 of DATFWU010000066.1, read as the reverse complement.
TGGCGCTCGCGACCTTGTACCGCGACGACTACGCGGCCGCCGGCATGCCGATGTTCCCGGTGCAGCACGTCGGCGACGGCACGGTGGAGCGCCAGACCATCCTCTGGATCGCGGCTCTTCTGCCCCTTCCGCTCTTGCTCGTGCCGCTCTCCAAGGCGGGAATCATCACCGCGGTGGCCACGCCGCTCTTGGGCCTCGCCTTCCTGCTCGTCGCCTGGCGCGGGAAGAAGACCGGCGCCACGCCGGCCTGGGCGCGCGCCACGTTCATCGCTTCCATTCTCTACATGGGCCTCACGCTCCTCGCCTTCGTCCTCGACGCCGGATCCTCTTGATCGATTCCGCCGTGGCGATACCGGCCGTCGAGACGCGTGAACTCACCGCGCGTTACGGCGAGCGCACGGCTCTCGCCGCGCTCGATTTCCGCGTCGCCCCCGGCGAGCGCGTAGCCCTGCTCGGGCCCAACGGAGCCGGCAAGAGCACGCTGCTCTCGATTCTGGCCACGCTGCTTGCGCCGAGCGCCGGCAGTGCGCGCGTCTTGGGCATCGATGTGGCGCGCCATCCCTTCGCTGCTCGTCGCGTGATCGGCGTCGTGTTCCAGGGACCGAGCCTCGACCGCCGGCTGAGCGTGCAAGAAAACCTGCGGCTCCTGGCTCGGCTCTACGGCTTGCGCGGTGCGGCGCTCGCCCGCGCCGTGGACGACGCCCTCGCCGGTGTCGATCTCGCCGAGCGGCGCCGCGACCGTGTGTCGACCTTGTCGGGAGGGCTCGCACGCCGGCTCGAGGTGGCGCGCGCCCTTCTCGCTCGCCCCCAGCTCCTCTTGCTCGACGAGCCCACGTCGGGGCTCGATCCCGCGGCCCGCGCCGAAGTCTGGGGGGCGATCGAGGCGCAGTCGAAGGAAGGCGCCACCGTGCTTTACGCCACGCACCTGGGCGAGGAAGCGGAGCGCGCCCATCGCGTGGTGATCCTCGACCAGGGCCGGGTGGTCGCGGAGGGGACACCGGCCTCGCTCAAGGCCGGAGTGGGCGGCGACGTGCTCGTGGTCGAGAGCGACGACGCCGAGTGGCTCGCCGCCCAAGCGCGCGAGCGCTTCGCCGTGCCCGCCGCCGTCGTCGAAGGTGCCGTGCTCGTCGAGCGCGAGCGCGGACACGAATTCGTGCCGACTCTGGTCGAGGCCTTCCCGGGCCGCGCCCGCTCGGTGACCCTGCGGCAGCCCACGCTCGAGGACGTGTTCGTGCACGTCACCGGCAAGCGCTTTCGCGTGCGGGGCTCGACGTGAGCGCCGGGTTCACCGCCATCGCCGTTCTGTGGCGTCGCGATCTCTACCACTTCGTGCGCGAGCCCATGCGCGTCGTGGCCTCGGTGGCGCAGCCCTTGCTGTTCTGGATCTTGCTCGGCAGCGGCTTCGGACGAGGCTTGCAGACGGCGGGGGGCAGCTATTCGCTGTTTTTCTTTCCCGGCATGGTGCTGCTCGTCGTTCTCTTCGCCTGCATCTTCTCGACGATTTCGGTGATCGAGGACCGCCAGCAGGGGTTCTTGCGCGCGGTGCTGGCCGCGCCGGTGCCCAAGGGTGGCGTGGTGGCGGGCAAGATCCTCGGCAGCGCCACGCTCGCCTTCTTGCAAGGGCTCATCGTGCTGGCGCTCGCGGGCGTGGCGGGACTGCGACCCGGAGCGGCGGGCCTGGCGAGCGCGCTCGTCGCCCTGTTCCTCGCTTCCTACGCGCTCGCCGGCTTGGGCGTGGCGCTCGCCTGGCGCTCGGAGACGACGTCGGCCTTCCACAGCGGCATGACCTTCTTGCTGCTCCCCTTGTGGATGCTCTCGGGCGCGGTGTTCCCCTCGGCCGGCCTGCCCGCCTGGCTCGCGTGGATCGAGCGCGTGAATCCCATGGCCTACACGCTCGCCTGGCTTCGCCATGCGCTCGGCACTTCCGCCACGGGAGATCCGAGTTTGGTCCCGGCGATCCTCGTGACATGCGCGTTTGCCGCGCTGGCGCATTTCTTGGCGGCATTCTTTGCAAGGAGCCCGGCGCTCAAGTCTTGACCGGCCGCGAGAACGGCGCCCACAATGAATCACCCGATTCCCCGAAGTGCTCCGGGCCCCCAGCCGGTTGCCGCTTCCTTCCTCCCGAGGAGGTCGCCCATGGGGTCTTCGCGCGCTTCCTTCGCCGCCCTTTTCCTCCTCGCCGTTTCGCTCGTCCCCTGCGTGAGCTTTGCGCAGACCGACACCGTGAGCGTGGGCTTTCTGGCCACGAGCGCCGATCCCAACAAGGTGCACGTGGGCGGAGTGTGGGATTTCGATACGCCGTACTACGCCAAGGACATCTCGGGTACGGACTCGACCCAGTTTTGGACTTTCCTCCACGCGCCCCCGGCAACCGACAGCCAGGTTTTCACGACCACGGTCTCACGTCCGTTCTGGTACTACGATTGGGGAAACAACATCAATGCGGGCGATCACAACCTATGGATGAGTCGTGTGGGCAAGCGCATCTTCCGGCGCACGGGGCTCGCCGGCGTGTGGCACGAGGACGATCTCTCGACCGTGCCGGATACCGGTCAGATCTCACCCGGCTTTTCGCACAACATTTCCGGATCGGGCTCGGCATGGTGCGGACTACGCCTCAACGGGGATCCGAACGCGCCGTTCGATGCCTATACGGGCAATGCCTACACGTCCGATCAGCAAGACAACGACTTCCGGTCGTCGACCAGCTTCCTTCCCCGCTCGGCTTACCCCGGCTACGCCTCCCAGTGGGATCAGCTTCTCTATCGTGACTTCTCGTACGACGGGGGCACTCCGGGGACCATTGCTTTCGACTATCGAGCCGAGCTCGACCCGGCGATCGTAGGGGACCAGGGAATCGCTCCGAACGACGGCGGGGGCTGGTTCACGCCCGATCCGTTCTCGACGAGCAACCTCGTGCACCGCACCGCCATCGACAACTCGGAGCCCGTGGATTCCTTCGAGGTCTGGGTGGGGGCCCCACGCGAGACCGGTGTCTACGATTCGGCGCATCGCTATCTGTCGGACACCATCGACTTCGGTCTGGGTGGCGCCGATGCGCCGAAGCTGATCTTTTCCCTGACCGGGAGCACGGCGGGCTCGGCCAACATCGCGATTCCCGGCGGCGCCTCCTGGCAAACCGTGCGCGTCGTCCTCCGGGTCAAGACGAATCGATTCTTCGACGATCGCGCTCCCGCCTCGGTTCCGTCCGCCTCGATGTGGAACTCGGTCACGGGGGCCGTCGTGGTCGACAACCTGAACGTGAACGGCACGCTTTCCGACTTCGAAACCCCGGGGCAGATCGTGCCGCGCTTCACGTGGACCCCCCAAGGTGGTCCTGATGCGATGGTCACGGAGAATTCCCCCTCGAACGCGTGGATCACCACCGGACGCCAGCCCGCTCATTACGGTCACATCCACGATCTCGGCAGCTTGCCCTTCGCGCCCTATACGAACCCGTGCGAGCTGTCCGGCAACATCGCCGTGCAATCGAATCATGACGACCCCAATCACAACTTCGTCGGCGAGACGCAGAATTGGATGATCAGCCCGACCATTTGCCTGGCCGGCCCGCGCGCGGCAGATCAAGGGATTCCGCCGACGCTCCGCTCCGAAGCCGACTACGTGAAAGTCGTGTTCGACTTCTACTCGGGCCACGATGACCCCGATGAGACCGGATTCTTGTATAAGGTGGCGGTTCGCAGCATGGGGTCGCCGTCGAGCTCGATGAAGCAGAAGGCCGGTCCGCTCGATCCGGCCTGGGGCACCTTCGCCGCCCCGGCAGGGGAATACGGCTACGACCCGGATTCGGTCTGCGTCGCCTTCGACTCGGGAATTGACCTCGCCGCGTTTGCTTCCTTGGCCAACACCGACTCCTTGCAGGTCGCGATCCAGAATCAGCTGCGGTGCGCACGCTACTTCGTGCCGGAATGCGGAGAGGTCGACGGCGCTTACATCGACAACATCCGGGTGCAATTCGTGCGCAGCCAGCCGTTCACCGGCGTCGATCCCGACGCGCCCAAGCTCGATTTCATCCACGGGACCTATCCGAATCCCTCGCCCGATGGCTCGGCCACGGTGAAGTTCTCGCTGTCGCGTGCGACGCCGGTCACGATCCGCTTCTATGATCTGCGCGGCGCGTTGGTGCACGAGGCGCAGGTGGGGGGCAAGGCGGGGGAGAATCAGTACCGCTGGAACGGGATCACGCGTACTGGGGCCACGGCGGCGTCGGGGGTCTACTTCTATCGCTTGTACGCCGACGGCGTGGAGTTCCGGAACAACACGCAGCGCGTGGTCTTCGTCGGGCATCCCGATCGCTGAAACACGGGCACGGCGCTCCGCTCGAGGTGCGCCCCATGACACCTGAGCGCGCCGAGGGCATAATCGCGGCGCTATGAGCGTCCCTCTCGAAGACCTCCTGCGGACACATCACGCCGCGCTCGAGCGCGCCTGGGTCGAGCGCATGCGCGAATCGAGCCGGCTCTACGCCGAGCGGCCGATCGAAGAAATCGAGCGCAGCGTGGACCACGCGCTGTCGGCGATCACGGCGTGCGTCGCCGGCCGGGGCACGGCGGAGATCGCGGCCTACACCTCGCATCTCGCGCGCCTTCGCCTCGCGAACGGCATTCCTCAGGTCGAGACCGTGAGCGCCTTCCTCGCGGGACGCGATCTGGTGCTCGATCTCGTGCACCGAAGCCTGCCGCCCGAGCGCTACCTCCAGGCGGCCCACCAGATCGACGACGCCTTCCATCGTGTGATCGCCTCCTACGGCTCCGCGTTCTGCTCGCTGTGCACGGCGCAGCAGGACGAGCGGCGGCATCATCTGCAACGGCACCTCGAGAGCCTGGTCGAGCGCTCGCAGGACGCCATGATCCTGTTGGACGAGGAGCGCAGGATTCGCGCCTGGAACGCGGGCGCCGAAGCGTTGCTCGGCTATGCGGCGGACGAAGCGACGGGACAGACGCTTGCCCTCCTGGCCTCCGAGGAGCGTCGGGCGGAGCTCGAGGGCATCTGGGCCGCGCTCGCCCAGCGCGACCACGTGCGCATTCCCGCGACGCGCGTCCTGCGCAAGGACGGCACGCCGCTCTGGATCGACGCCGCGTTCACGACCGTGCGGGTCGAGGGTGGCACCTCGCTCGGCGTGTGGGCGGTGTTCCGCGATATCACCGCGGGCAAGACGCTCGAGGAGGAAAAGCTTCAGTCCGAGCGGCTCGCGCTCATCGGCACCATGTCGGCCAAGCTCGCGCACGAGGTGCGCAACCCGCTCAACTCGCTCGTCCTGGGGCTCGATCTCGTGCGCGACGATCTGAACGCGCTTTCTCCCGGAGGGGGAGAAAAGGCGCAAGAGGCGCTCGATTTGCTCGGCTCGGTCGAGGATGAGCTGCACCGCATCCGTCGCACGGTCGAGGACTACCTTCGCTTCGCGCGCCTGCCCCGCGTGCAGCTCGAGCCCCTGAACTTGGACCAGCTCCTCGCCGACCGGCTCGAGCTCCTGCGCGCCGACTTCCAGCAGACGAAGATCGCGCTCGATCTCGACCTCGGGGCGGGCCATGCACCCGTCCACGCCGACCCGGCCCAGCTCTGGCAGGCGGTCTTGAATCTGGTACGAAACGCGATCGAGGCCATGCCCTCGGGCGGCACGCTCCGCATCCAAACGCGCGTCGTGTCCGATCGCGTCGAATGCCGGATCGAGGACACGGGGAGCGGCATGTCGTCGGAAGCGCTCTCCCAGCTCTTCCGCCCCTTTTTCAGTACGAAGAGCGGCGGCACCGGCCTCGGCATGGCGCTCGCGCGCCAGATCCTCCACGAGCATGGCGCCGGCATCGAGTGCGAATCGGAGGTGGGCGAGGGGACGTGCTTCACGCTCTCCTTCCCGCGCGCCCAGGCGGCCGCCGCCGGATGAGCGCGCCGAGCCCGGAAGCGCCGCTCGCCAAAGTCCTCGTCGTCGACGACGATGCGACGCTCCTCCGCATGCTGGAGCAGACGCTGACGCGCGCCGGCTATCAGGTCTTCACCGCTCCCGATGCCGAAACCGGGCTCGAGGAGCTCGAGCGCGTCGCGCCCGACATCGTGGCCACCGACCTCAAGCTGCCCGGGATGGACGGAATCGAGTTCCTACGCCAGGCGCGCACGCGGCGACCGGTCTCCGAGGTGATCGTCATGACCGGCTTCGCCACGCTCGAGCGCGCGGTCGAAGCCATGCGCCTCGGTGCCTACGATTTCGTCGAGAAGCCGATCGACCGCGACCGGCTCCTGCGCACGGTGGAGAAGGCGCTCGAAAAGCACTCGCTCCAGGCCGAGAACACGCGTCTGCGGGCGCGTCTCGCGGAAGGGCAGGGGTTGGCGCGTCTCGTGGGCACGAGCCGCGCCATGGCCGCGTTGCGCGAGCTGATCGAGCGCGTGGCGGCGACCGACGCGCCCGTTTTGATCACGGGCGCGAGCGGCACCGGCAAGGAAGTGGTGGCCGACGTGATCCACGCGCTGTCCTCGCGTGCCTCCGGGCCTCTGGTCAAGATCTCCTGTGCGGCGATTCCCGATCCGCTGCTCGAGAGCGAGCTGTTCGGCTACGAGAAGGGCGCTTTCTCGGGCGCGATCCAGGCCAAGCCCGGGCGCTTCGAGCTGGCC
>DATFWU010000065.1:0-6988 GCA_035259005.1 Candidatus Eiseniibacteriota bacterium | reverse complement strand
AAACGAGGTACGCGTCCAGATCTTCGGCACCTCGTACACGATCCGTGGCGAAGCCGAGTCCGCCTATGTGCAACGGGTCGCCGCGTACGTGGACGCGAAGATGCGCGAGATCAACGAAAAGCTGCCCGTGGCGTCGGTGGCCAAGGTCGCCGTGCTCGCTTCTCTGAATCTCGCGGATGAGCTGTTCCGCGAGCGCGAAGAGCGGCGTAAACTGTCCGAGGCGGTGACGGCGCGTGCCGATCGCCTTTCGGGCGCGCTCGAGTCCGTGCTCCAGGACGCCTAGAGCAGCGATTCGAGCAGCAGTCACCCAAGCTTCGACCGCGGGCGGCCGCCCGAGCGTCGGCCCGCGGAAGAAACGAACGCTTCCCTGCCGTGCGCGTGGTGCATCCGTAGTTGTTGAGCCAACACGCTGATGCAGGGCGGTCCAATGCAGCGCGAAGTGATACCGGGCGAGCTGGCCCGAGGGCGAAAGCCCCTGGGTTGGGCCCGCTCCGGGACACCGACCACCGCTAGGAACGCCCCCCTTTGGGAGACCGGTTCAACACTCCCGATCCCACGGCAACTCGGTGGGGAGGTTCGTGAGGAGGGCGGAGGCCCAGCGCCTTCGCCCTCCTGAATTCGCAAGACCAGCCTCCCTCCCCGGCTCCGACCCCCAAGAGGACACATGATCCTGCTCGCCATCGGCGATGTCATGGGCAGCGCGGGACGCGACGCCCTGGCGCGCGCCCTGCCGGGGATCCTTCGCCGCCACCAGGTCGACTTCGTGATCGCCAACGGCGAGAACGTGGCCCACGGCGCGGGCATCACGGCCTCGACGGCGGCCGCGCTCTTCGCCGCCGGCGTCGACGTGATCACGGGCGGCAATCACACCATCGACCGCCCCGAAGGCGAAGAGCTCCTGCGTACCGATCGGCGCGTGCTGCGGCCCGCCAACTGGGCGCCGAGCACGGCGGGGCGGGGGAGCGGCGTCTATCGCTCGCGCACCGGCCACAAGGTCGGCATCCTCAACCTGCAGGGCCGCGTCTTCATGCCCGAGCCCGAGGTCGACGATCCCTTCCGCGAGGCCGACCGCTCGGTCGAGGAGCTGCGCCGCGAGACACCGATCATCGTGGTCGACTTCCACGCCGAAGCCACCTCCGAGAAGACAGCGCTCGCGCTGCACCTCGCCGGGCGCGTGTCGGGCGTGTTCGGCACGCACACGCACGTGGCGACGGCGGACGAGCGCGTGCTCGCCGGCGGCACCGCCTTCATCGTCGACCTCGGGCTCACGGGGAGCTACGACTCGGTCATTGGCGTGGATAAGACGGCGGCCCTGCGCCGCTTTCTCGACAACGTGCCGCACCGCCTGGAGCCCGCCACCGGCGACCCGCGCCTCTCGGGTGTCCTGGTCGACATCGATCCGCGCAACGGCCAGGCCAACTGGGTGAAACGGATCGAGGTGCCGGTTCCGGAACACGGAGCTTCCTGTCGCCCGCTCAAAGGCGCGCCGGTGGCGGCGCGCGTCCTGGAGCGAGCCGCGGCGCGGGCCAAGGCTCTACGTGAGCAAGGTGTGGTTCCGACGCTAGCCCTCCTTTCCGTGGGCGAAGATCCGGCCTCGCGCGTCTACCTGGGCAAGAAGAAGGAAGCCGCCGAGCGCGCGGGCATCCAAGTCATCGAGCGCCGCTGGAACGCCGGCGACGATCCGGGCACGCTGCTCAAGGCCCTGGCCGATCTCGGCCGCGATCAATCGGTGCACGGGGTTCTCCTGCAATTACCGTTACCGCAGGGGTGGGACACGAATGCGATGATCGAGGCCTTGCCGTTCGAGAAGGACGTCGACGGCTTCCATCCGGTGAACGCGGGCCTGCTCGCGCAGGGCCAGCCGCTCTTCGTTCCGTGCACGCCGCTCGGCATTCGCGAGATGCTGCACTTCTATGAGGTGCCACTGGCTGGGCGCCCCGTCACGGTCGTCGGGCGCTCGGGCGTGGTCGGCCGCCCTCTCGCCACGCTGCTCTCTTCCAAAGGCGAGGACGCCACGGTCACCGTGGCGCACTCGCGCACGCGCGATCTCTTCGAGGCGACGCGCTCGGCCGAAGTGCTCATCGTGGCCGCCGGCCAGCCGCAGATGATCGGCCCCGAGCACGTGCGCAAAGGCGCGGTCGTGATCGACGTCGGCGTGCATCGAGTCGAGGGCAAGCTGGTGGGCGACGTCGATGCCGCCGGTGTTTCCGCCGTCGCCTCCGCGCTCTCTCCGGTTCCCGGTGGCGTCGGCCCGCTCACCGTCGCCTTCTTGCTGCAAAACACGGTCAGGGCCGCAGAGCTGGTCCAGGTGCCCTCGGAGGCCAAGCGCCGGTGAGCCAGCGCGCCCAGGCACCGGGCCCCGCCGTGCTCACCGTCAGCGAGCTCACGCGCGGCATCAAGCGCGCGCTCGCCGAGCGCTTCGACGACGTCTGGGTGCGCGGCGAGATCTCGGGATTCAAGCGCGCGCCCTCGGGCCACTTCTATTTCAATCTCAAGGACAACGAAGCGCTGCTCTCGTGCGCCATGTGGCGCATGGCGAATCAGGTGCTCACCTTCACGCCGGTCGACGGCATGGAGGTGGAAGCGCGGGGTTCGATCGACGTCTATCCGCCGCGCGGCGGCTATCAGCTCATCATCCGTGAGATGCTGCCCGGCGGGCGCGGCGCGCTGCTGCTCGCGCTCGAAGCGTTGCGACGCAAGCTCGCGGCCGAAGGCTTGTTCGAGCCGTCGCGCAAGCGCGCCATCCCGCGCTATCCCTCACGCATCGCTCTCGTCACTTCCCCTTCGGGCGCCGCCGTGCGCGACATGCTCCACGTCCTCACGCGTCGCTGGCCGCTCGCGCAAGTAGTCCTCGTGCCGGTGCCCGTGCAAGGGCCGGGAGCCAGCATCGCGATCGCTTCCGCCATCGAGCGCGTGAACCGCTGGGGCTGGCCCGAGGTGCTGGTCGTCGGACGGGGCGGAGGATCGCTCGAGGATCTCTGGGCGTTCAACGAGGAGCCCTTGCTTCGCGCCGTGGCCGCCTCGCGCATCCCCACCGTGAGCGCCGTCGGCCACGAGGTCGACCGCACGCTGTGCGACGACGTCGCCGACTTGCGCGCGCCGACGCCGTCGGCCGCCGCCGAGTTGATCGTTCCCGACCAGGCGCAAGTCAAACGCCACGTCCTGACCGCGACCGACCAGCTGATCATGGCCGCCGAGCGCACCATCGGCGAGCGCCAAGCCCTGTTCTCGCGCATCCGCGAGGCCTATGGCTTCCGCCGACCCCAAGACTTGCTCGGCAACCTCGCCCAGACGCTCGACCGCCATCGCGCCCGGCTCAGGCGCGGCATCATCGCCGTGCTTTACGACCGCCGCGGCCAAGCCCGCGCCGCTTCCCAGGCCTACGGCCTGCGCCGCCCCGGGGTCTGGCTCGAGCGGCTGGGCACACGCCACGCCGCCGCCCGCCATCGCCTGGGCGCGGCCCTCGCCCGCGAGATCGACGCCAAGGCCGAAAGCTGGCGCTCCTGCGCCCGTCACCTGGGCTCTCTTTCTCCCCGCGCGGTGCTCGCGCGGGGCTATTCTCTCGTCCGTCTGCCGGATGGCCGGCTCGTCCGCCGCGCCGCCGAAGTCGCGGCCGGCTCCCGCCTCGCCATCGAGTTCGCCGAGGGCGGGGCCGAGGCCGTGGTCGAGCGCGTGCGCAAGGACGAGGGACGTCACTGATCCATATGAAACTGATCCGCGATGGACGGGTGTCGATCCGCTTCACGGAAGTCGATGCTCTGGACGTCTTTGATGGGCTCGATATGGCGGACTGATTCGCTCGTCGGGAGCGGGGTAGCACACGGCCCTTAGGATCCCTCAATATGCCATGCGGCATGTGAAGTGAGCTGCCCCCGGGGGCAGTCGAAACGTGACACAAGGAGAACCGATGGCCGGTAAGGCCAAAGAGCAGAAGCAGGGCGGCGCGGCGGCGCAGGCCGTCCCGGCCGACGTGGCGCAGATTCCGTTCGAGAAAGCGCTCGACGAGCTCGAGAGAATCGTCGAGCAGCTCGAAGAGGGATCGCTATCGCTCGAGGACGCGCTCAGCCGCTTCGAGCGCGGGATCCATCTCTCGCGCCATCTCGAGAAGCAGCTGCGCGAGGCCGAGGCCCGCGTGCAACGCCTCGTGGGCGGCGAGACCGACCAGCCGATCTTGGCACCGTTCCAGGAAAAAGAGGACCAGGCCGAAGAGGAAGATGACGACCGCGGTGGCAGTCTCTTCTAACGGCAAGGCTCCGGGCGCCCGCGTGCGCGCCGATTTCGATTCCTGGCGCGTCGCCGCCGACCGGCATCTCACCCGGCGCTTGGCACGCCTGCCCAACGTTCCGCCGGTTCTGGCCGACGCGCTCCGCTATTCCGTGCTCGGCGGGGGCAAGCGGCTCCGACCTCAATTCGTTCTCCTTGGCGCCACGGTCGTGGGCGGGCGCGTCCAAGATGCGCTCCCGGTCGCCGCCGCCTTCGAGCTGGTGCACGCCTTCTCTCTGGTACATGACGATCTGCCGGCCATGGACGACGACGATCTCCGCCGCGGTCGTCCCACGGTGCACCGTCAGTTCGACGAGGCGACGGCGATCCTCGCCGGCGACGCGCTCCTCGCCCTGGCTTTCGACGACATCGCGGCCTTGCCCGAGCGCGGCGTCGCTCCCGCACGCGCCCTCACCGCCGCGCGCCTCCTCGCCGACGCCGCGGGTGCGCGTGGCATGGTCGCCGGCCAGTACTTGGACATCCGCGCGGAAGGTCAAAGACAAAAGGCCACGCCGACCCAAGTGGAGCAGATCCACTCGAGGAAAACGGGTGCGCTGTTCTCCGCGGCACTCGAAGCGGGCGGCGTGCTTGGCGGCGCGACACCGACGCAGCGCAAAGCGCTCAGACAAGCCGGGCTCGAGCTGGGCGTCGCCTTCCAGATCGTCGACGATCTGCTCGACGAGCGCTCGAGCACCCGAGTCCTCGGCAAGCCCGCCGGCTCCGACCGCCAGCGCGGCAAGGCCACGTACCCAAGTGCCGTCGGGATCCAGGGCGCCGAGCGCGCCGTGGCTCGCCACGTCAAGCGCGCGCTCACGGCAGCCAAAGCCTTTCCGCGCCACCAAGCGCACTTCACGCACCTCGCGCGGCTCGTCTCGGACCGAGAGGCGTAGAGCCAACTTGAAACCCTTTGTCGTCGCTTTCACCACGGCCGCGATCGTCCAGCTCTACAAGTTTTTCTCGCATTGGGCGGTGAACGGGCGCCCGCTGTTCGCCCGGCTCATTCAAACCGGCGGCATGCCGTCCAGCCACTCGGCCGCCGTCGCCGCGCTCTCGACCACCACGTTCCTCATGGTCGGACCGCGCAATCCGCTCTTCGGGGTGACCCTATATCTAAGCCTAATCGTGATGTATGATGCGGCAGGCGTTCGGCGGGCCGCCGGACGGCAAGCGGCGATCTTGAACCGCATGCTCGAGGAGCACGAAGACAGGGAATTGCGCGAGCGTCGTCTCCTCGAACTTCTCGGCCATACGCCATTCGAGGTGGTTGTCGGCGCGGCCATCGGCGTCGCCCTGGCGCTAGCCTGGGACGCCATCTAAAGGCCCGCCGCGCAAGTTCCTCGACCCGAGGTGTGCATGGCTTGGTTGGACGAGATCCAATCTCCGCAGGATCTCAAGAAAATTCCCGAAGAACGCCTTCCCGAAGTGGCGGCCGAAGTCCGCGAGCTGATCCTCCACACGTGTTCGGAAAACGGGGGCCACCTGGCGCCGAGCCTGGGCGTGGTCGAGCTCACGCTCGCTCTCCACACCGTGTTCGACGCGCCCCGCGATCGCATCGTGTGGGACGTCGGACATCAGGCTTACGCTCACAAGATCCTCACCGGACGCAGGGACCGTTTTCCGACGCTGCGCAAGTACGGCGGGATCTCGGGCTTCCCGCGCCGCGCCGAGAGCCCGTACGACACCTTCGGCACCGCGCACGGCTCGACCGCGATCTCGGCGGCCTTGGGCATGGCGGCGGCACGCGACATCGCGGGCGAGGATTACAACGTCGTGGCCGTGGTCGGCGACGGCGCCATGACCGGCGGGCTCGCATACGAAGGCATGAACAACGCGGGCGGCTCGCGCAAGAACGTGCTGATCATTCTCAACGACAACAAGTTCTCCATCTCCCCCAACGTCGGCGGCATCGCGCATTATCTGACGCGCATCACCACCACGCCGGTGTACCGCGAGCTGGAGAACGACGCCTGGAAGCTCCTGGGCATGCTGCCCGCGCTGAGCAAGGAAGCGCGCACGGTGGCTGGCAAGCTCAAGCGCGGCCTCAAGCGCCTCACCATTCCGGGCGTGCTGTTCGAGGAGATGGGCCTTCAATACTACGGCCCGGTCGACGGCCACAACGTGCACGAGCTGATCACCGTGCTGCGCGAGCTGAAGAAGATCCCCGGCCCCGTGTTCCTGCACGTGAAGACGGTGAAGGGCAAGGGCTACGAGCCCGCCGAAGCCGACGCCTGCACGTTCCACGGCCTGGGCAAGTTCGACAAGGTGACGGGCAAAGCGCAGAAGTCCTCGAGCCCGACGTACACGAACGTGTTTGCAGAAGTAGCCCTCGAGCTCGCGGCGGCCAACCCGCGCGTTGTCGCGGTCACCGCCGCCATGTGCGACGGCACTGGCCTCGCCAAGTTTCGCGACAAGTATCCCGGGCGCTTCTTCGACGTCGGCATGGCCGAGGCCCACGCCGTGTGCTTCGCCGGCGGCCTGGCGACGGCGGGGGCCATCCCGCTGGTCGCGATCTACTCGACGTTCCTGCAGCGGGCCTACGACCAGATCATCCACGACATCGCCCTCCAGGGCTTGCATGTTGTCTTCTGCGTCGACCGCGCGGGATTGGTGGGGGAGGACGGCGCCACACATCACGGCGTCTTCGACATCGGCTATTTCAGGCAGATCCCCGGCATCGTCCTCATGCAACCCCGCGATGAAAACGAGCTGGGCCACATGATGGCCA
>DATFWU010000064.1:0-8215 GCA_035259005.1 Candidatus Eiseniibacteriota bacterium | reverse complement strand
ACAACTTCGAATCGAGTGAGAACCACGAGCGCTTCACCGTGCGCGAAGCTTTCGTGCAATCGGTCAACCTCGCGTTCGTGCGGCTCATGCGCGACCTGGTGCGTTACCGCGAAGCGCGGCTCCCGTACGACGCCGCGCGCGTGATCGACGATCCCGCCGACACTTTGCGCACGCGCCTCCTGGGCGAAGCCGCCGACGAAGAGGCCCTTGTCTATCTGCGCCGCGCCTATGAATCGCTGCGCGACGTGGCGAGCGAGGACATCCCCGCTCACTTGATCGGGCGCGGCGCCTCGGAGCGAAAGCTCGCCATTCTGTATCTCGCATGGCACCGGGGAACTGCGCCCGACTCGCTCGCCGATTGGCTGCGCGGGCGAGGCTTCGACACGACCGACGAAGAGGCGCAGAAGCTCGTGAGCGCCTATGGCAAGCCCGGGCTGAGCTGGCTCGACTACGCCTATCTGCTCGATCTGCATCCTCTCGAGCTGTGGTGCGGGGGAGAGCTGGAGCGCGATTCGTCCGCCACCTGGGCCGACTTGGCAGGCCGCAGCACCGATGTTCGCACCGAGTGCCAACAGTGGCTCTTCGCCAGCCGCCATCGCGAGGCCCAGAACATGCGGCTTCGCGTTCGCATCGAGCGTGACGCGTTCGCCGAGATGACCAAGGACTGGCGCCGCCTGGGATTCCCGTTCTCGCATCTCGTGCCTTCCTACGCGACGGCGATCGGCTCCTCGGCCGACCGCCCAGAAGCCCTGGCCGAGCTCATGGGAACCATCCTGGGCGATGGGGTGAACCGGCCCAGCGGGCTCATCGAGAGCCTGCGCTTCGGGCCGGGAACGCCCTACGAGACTGTGCTGGAGTGGCAGCCGCCCCGGGGCCAGCGCTTGCTGTCGACCGCCGTGGCGGGCGCCCTGCGCCGGTCCATGATCGGCGTGGTGGACCACGGAACCGCGCGACGCGTCGACAACGCGTTCGCGGTGGCAGGAGACACGCTCGTGGTCGGAGGGAAGACGGGCTCAGGCGACAACCGCGTGCAGGCCGTGGCGTCGAACGGCGAGCGCACCAGCTCGCGCGCCACCAACCGCACCGCCACCTTCGTCTTCTACGTGGGAGATCGTTTCTACGGCGTGGTCACGGCTTTGGTGCTGGGCCCGCGCTCGGCCGAGTACGGCTTCACGAGCGCCCTGCCGGTCGAGGTCCTGCGTCGCATGGCGCCCGAGATCTCCGCTCTCTATCGAAGTGACGGCAAGGCCGCGGAGAACGCGGCGGCTTCGCCTCCCATCCAGACGACCGCGAGTTCGTCGGTCTCTCGCGCCAACGCGGCGCCAGCCTCTCCGCGCACGCCCACGCTCGTTAGTGGGCTCTAGGGATTCGCCGCCCTCTTCACCGGCGCCGATTCCTTGACCAGGCACATCGCCACGAGACCCATCGTCGCCGCGGCCGTCCAGTAGAACGCGGGCGCGAGCGGATTGCCTGTCTTGCCGATCAAGAGCTGGATCACGAACTGCGTCGAGCCCCCGAAGATCGAGATCGCGAACGCATAGATCGTGGCCACCGCTCCCGAGCGGATATGCCGAGGCAGGGTCTCGGTAATGGTGACGATCACAGGCACGCTGGACACGGCGGCGAAGGCGGCCATCACGGCTTCGGCCGTGTAGAGCGCCTGGACGCCCTTCGAGTGGGTGAGCACCCAGAAGCAGGGAAGGATCGAGCACAGGAGCAGCACGCCCGGGATGATCATGATCGGCTTGCGCCCGAAGCGGTCCGAAAGCCATCCGCTCAACGTCTCGAAGACGATGGAAACCGCCCCGTTCACGACGATGAGCGTGAAGGCGACCGTGGCGGGCAGCTTGAGCGTGTCGAGCGCGTACGTGGTCATGTAGCTCAGGGTGTAGCTGCCGATCGTGCCCGCGGTGAGCATCATGAGGCCGAGAACCACGATGCGGAGATAGGGACGGGCGCCCGTCGGTTCGGTCGGCGCCACGGGAGCGGCCTGGGTGCTCTGCGAGAAGGTCTCGGGGAGGGTTTGCCTAACCCAGAGACCAAAGGGCACCGCAGTCGCACCGAGCAGCATGGCCAAGCGCCAGCCCCACGCGGTGAGCTGCTGGTCGCTCAAGTGCGCGGCGAGGACCGTGCCCACGAGCCCCGCGGTGAGCACGGCGCCGTCTTGTGTCGCGTACTGCATGGAGAGGTAGAGCCCACGATGGTGGGCCGGCGCGGCCTCGGCCATGTACGCCGTCGTCGGTCCGACCTCACCGCCCAGGGCAAAGCCCTGGAGCAGGCGGAAGAACAAGACGAGCGCCGGCCCGGCCGCGCCGATTGCCGCGTACGAGGGCGTGAGCGCGAGGCCCACGATCGCCACGCCCATGAGCGTGAACGACAGCACCATGGCCGGTTTGCGGCCGATGCGGTCGCCCATGCGCCCGATCACGATGGCGCCGATGGGCCGCGTCAAGAAGCCGGCGCCGAAGGTGGCGAGGGTCTTGAGGAGGCCGCCACCGCCCGGATAGAACGTGTGGGAGATGTAGACGGCGAAATACGCGAAGGTGAGGAAGTCGTAAAACTCGAGCCCGTTGCCGACGAAGACGGCAGCCACGTGCCGGAACGGGACGCGCTTCGACGCGGGGGCTTCGGGCACCTCGATCGCGCTCATGCCCGGCGAGACTAGTCGGGGACGAGCCGTCCGGCAAGGAACTTGTGACGATCGGGCAGTGCGGCGCCGCCCCCGCGCAGCCGTGAATCTAGAGCTTGCTCGAGATCCCGACCCGCAAGGCGAGCTGGTTGATGTCGCTCACGATCCCGTACCAGAGCTCGGCGTTCAAATCGACCTTCGGGCTCAGGCCCGTGACGATGCCGCCGCCGAGGTCGAGGCCGAGCTTCGTGTCCGAGGCCTCGCTGCTCATGGTGGGGAATCCCGGCGCCGAGACGGTGGCCTCGGCCTTGATGAAGTGGAACCCGAGGCCCGCGCCCGCGAACGGACGCACCTTCGTCTTCTCGACCGGGAAGTAGTATTTCCCGCGCATGCCGAGCGTCAGGTCGTGAACCGAGGCCTTGGTCCCAAAGGCTTCCTGGGACTGCGACCAGTATTCGATGCGCGGCTCGAGACCGACCGGCGGCGCGACGCGCCCGAGATCGGCGAAGACACCGAAGGCGATCGTCCCGTCAAGGTTGTCCGGACTCACGTAAGCGAGCGAGCCTCCGATGGCACGAAGCCCGATGCTCGATTCCGCCGCGGCTCCCTGCGCGGACAACACGCCCGCCGCAAGGACAAGCAACAGTACGCGCTTCATACATCCCCCCTGGGTTCGCCCCTTCGCCCGCGGGTGTCGGGCCCAGGGGTCACTGCTCTAGTCATCGGCGGCCCGGGGGCCGGACTTCAGAGCCGTCTCGACAGGGGACGAGAGCGCTCCTAGAATCGCGCCCGTTCGTTGGGGGAGAGAACTCTTGCCAGGGAGGTCGGGATGAAGGTGAGCCGAAGTGGGGTCGTCTACGCACTTTCTGCCGTCGTGATTCTCTTGGCGGGCTGTCAGTCGAAGTCCTCGACCGAGAGCACGCCGGCGGTCAACACCGTGGCGCAGGCGAACGAGGCCGCAACGCGTCGCATGATGGAAGGCATCCAGAACGGGGATACGACGGTGGTCGACTCGCTGGTCGCCGAGAGCTTCGTCGAGCACCAGACCATGCCGGGCCTGGCGCCCGACCGGGCCGGGCTCAAGGCGTTCATCACGCAATGGCATGCCGCTTTCCCGGATCTGCAGATGAAGGTCAACAACATGACGGCCGACAGCTCCTACGTCTGGGTCTACAGCACGATGTCCGGGACGATGAAGGGCCCGCTCATGGGCATGAAGCCGACCGGGAAGTCGTTCCAGATCGACGCCTTCGACTTGATCCGGATCGAAAACGCCAAGTGCGTCGAGCATTGGGGCGCCATGAACGATGCCGCGATGATGACGCAGCTCGGCCTCGGCGCGCCGCCGGCCGGCGGCAAGAAGCGCTCGTGACTTTCGGGCGATCGCGAGCTTGCTCACCCTCACTCAGGATGCTATAAGCGCAGGCAGTGTTCACCCGAACAGGGAGGTGTGGATGAGGCTCGTGCGAAGGCTCGCCGCATTGCTGCTCGTCACGCTGATGGCCGGTGTCGGGTTCGGTTGTAAGAGCGATCTGCCCCCGTCGACGTTCGCCAACATGGGAGGCCTGGATGGCCTGACCAAGTACATGTCGGCGTGGACGGACACCATGTCGGCGAATCCGGAGCTCACGAAGAGCTTGACCGCCGACGACATGAAAATGGTGGCGCGTGGCTTCGGGAACGAAGTGG
This sequence comes from Candidatus Eiseniibacteriota bacterium, assembly GCA_035259005.1. Taxonomy (GTDB): domain Bacteria; phylum Eisenbacteria; class RBG-16-71-46; order RBG-16-71-46; family DASYSL01; genus DASYSL01. Next base: position 3,897 of record DATFWU010000064.1, on the reverse strand, counting down.
CCAAAGCCGCCGAGATTCCGATGCCGAGCGCGGGAGTGGATCTGGTCTCGGTCCTGAAGGGGAAGCACTTGAGCGCGGCCCAGCTCACGGCGATGGGCAGTGCGCTCCAGTCCGCGGGCTCAGCCAGTATGCTCTCGCCCGACGCGATGAAGGGCGTGATGGAGCTCTGGAACGGAGTCGTGAAACACGTGAAGTGACGCGGCTTCGACAACGAAGGGTCACGGCCTCCTCGCTCTCGAGGGGGCCGTGGCATTTCGGGGCTGTCGTCCCCGTTCCGACCGGGGGGAGTCAACGAAAGTCGAGGAAAAGTGGAGCAAGCACCGGTAGGCTGTCCCACGTGACCATGCCCTCTACTTCGCTTCTCATGATTGGCGCCGGGCCCTACGGCTTGTCACTCGCCGCGCGGGCGATCGAGCGCGGCATCCCCACGACCGTCCTCGGAGCGCCGATGGGCTTCTGGCGCGAGAACATGCCGACCGGAATGTTCTTGCGCTCGGATGCGAGCTGGCACCTCGACGCATCGAGTGTGCATACCTTCCGTGCCTATCTCGAGGACCGTGGATTGCAGGCCGAGGAAGTCGATCCCATCCCGATCGGCGTCGTGCTCGACTACACCGATTGGTTCATCGAGCGGAAACACATCGTGGTGCAGGACGATCGCGTCACCTCGTTCGCGCGCGCGAACGGTGGCTACGACGTGTCCTGTGCGTCCGGCAGGCGGCTCACCGCCGAGCGCGTGGTGGCGGCCCCGGGCATCGCGCGCTTTGCGGTCGTCCCCGAGTGGGCGCGCGCGCTGCCACCGGAGACCACGTCGCACACCGTCGACCTGGTGAAATTCGATGAGCTGGCGGGCAAGAGAGTGCTGATCGTCGGCGGCCGGCAGAGTGCTTACGAGTGGGCCGCCTTGATCGCCGAGCACGGCGCCGAGCGTGTCGATATCGTGCACCGCCACGACACGCCGCGCTTCGAGTTCGTGAGCTGGAAGTTCGTCGACGCCCTGGTGGACAACACGCTGGCGCATCGCGGATGGTGGCGCCGGCTCCCTGAGGCGGAGCGCACGGCGACCCAGCGCAGGTTCTGGGAGGCGGGTCGTCTCACGCTCGAGCCCTGGCTGGTGCCGCGACTCGATCGGCCGAACGTGCAACGCTGGCCCAACCACCAAGTCGCCCACGCTCTGGCCGAAGGCAACTCCCGGGTTAAGGTTCGCCTTCAGGATGGCGCGCGGCTGGAAGTGGACCGGATCGTACTGGCCACTGGTTATCGGTCCGACGTCGCGCGTGTCCCGTACCTTGCTGGCGTTCTCGACCACATTCACGTCACGGACGGGCACCCGGATCTCGACGAGTCATTCCAGTCCAGCCTTCCCGGCCTCTACATGACCGGCTTCGTCGCCACACGGGATTTCGGTCCGTTTTTCGGATTCATGCGCGCCGCGCCCGCCTCGGCGAGACTCATCGTGGAGGACTTGTTGCGATGACTCCCGTCGAGGTGGGACGAATCGAGGCGATCTTCCGCTATCCCGTGAAGTCCATGCGCGGGGAGCCCCTCGAGGCCGTGACCTTGGGCTGGCACGGCCTCGAGGGTGATCGGCGTCTCGCTTTGCGCCGGTTGGTCGACCAGGGAGGGTTTCCCTGGCTGACCGCGAGCACGCTGTCGGAGCTCGTGCTCTTCACTCCCCGCGGCCAGAATGGCGATGCCTTGCCCACGCACATCCACACGCCGGAAGGCGAGGAGATGCCGGTGTTCGGGGACGCCCTCGCCGCGTACATCGAGCGCCGCCACGGGTCGCCGGTGCAGATGATGCGGCTGAACAATGGCATCTTCGACGATGCGAGCATTTCCGTGATCACGACTGATACCGCGCGCGAGATCTGCCGGGCCGCAGGGCAGAACACGGACGTGCGGCGATTCCGTCCGAATCTCGTCGTGCGCCCGAGCCCCGCCCCGCCCTTTGCAGAGGATGGCTGGGTGGGCGGGGTCCTCACCTTCGGCGAAGGCGACGAGGCGCCCGCGGTCACGGTCACCACTCGGGACCTTCGCTGCGTGATGATCAACATCGATCCCGATGATGGCAGCCGGGCGTCTGAAGTCCTGAAGGCCGCGGCTCGCCTGAACCAGAGCCACGCTGGGATCTACGCCGCCGTGACGCGCAGTGGACGGGTCGCCGTCGGACAGACTGTCCTCCTTCACCGCTAGCGGTGTCGATGCGCGCCCTTCTCCTCGTCTCCACACTTCTCCTCGCGTCGACGCCGGCCGTCGCCCAGGAGCTCGAGCCACGCGCGTACTCGGCCTCACCGGTAGGCGCCAACTTCGTCGTGGCCGGATACGGGTACACGTGGGGGCCGATCGTTTTCGACCCTTCGCTGCCGATCGAAGATGTGAACGCCCACGTGCACCTGATCCCCGTCGGCTACGGGCGCACGTTCGGGGTCTTCGGAAAACAAGCGCTGGCAACCGCTGCTTTGCCGTTCGTCGTGGGGCATGTACGAGGAAGGGTGTTCGAAGCGGACAGCGCGGTCACGCGCACGGGCTTGGGCGATGGCCGCGCCAAGCTGAGCGTCAACCTCATCGGAGGGCCGGCCTTGAGCCGCGCGGAATTCGCCGCGAGGCCTCGCTCCAAGGTCATCGCAGGAACGAGCCTGACCGTGATCGCGCCCACCGGCCAGTACTACTCCGACAAGGTGATCAACATCGGATCGCATCGATGGGCCTTCAAGCCCGAAGTCGGCATGGCCACTCTCTGGGGGAGGCGCCTTTATCTCGAGGCCTACGGTGGCGTCTGGCTGTACACGTCCAACAACTCGTTCTATCCCGGCGCGAGCACACGGCAGCAGAATCCAATGACGAGCTTGCAGGCGCATGCCAGCTACACGTTTCATCCGCGCGACTGGGTGGCCCTGGACTACACGTGGTACGGCGGCGGGTCGACGAGCACCAACGGCGGCCCGGACGTCGGGCGACTCAGCAACTCGCGCGTGGGCGCCACCGGATCGGTCGGGTTGAACGCAAGCCAATCCATCAAGCTGAACGCGAGCACGGGCGCGTCGGGACGCGTGGGCTCGAAATTTCGTGCCGTGGCGGCGGCCTATCAGCGGACTTGGTTTTGATAAGTTGTGCTCCGAAGATTGCGGATAACGATGACCATCGGCCAGCGTCATCGTTGCTCAGTTAGTCCTAGACGGCGAATTTGAGATCGTGAGTCTGGACCTTCGGAAGCCTCCTCGTCGGCGTTTGCCTCCAATAATGGATAGCCCATCTTCTCGGTAGTTCGACGAGGCTTGGAAACCTCCGAGATGCAAGCACCTCCTTCACGCTGAGCAATCGATCCACGATGCCCGACTTCATGGCAGGCGATTCGCCCGGATGCCTCTCCGAGAAGGACTTGATGTAGTTGCGCCAAACCAAGAAGACCCACATGCGCTCGATGCCGGATTGTCTTCGCTTCGAAAATGCAATCGTCTCGCGCTTGTGATTGGCTCCGCTGTGGCGGAACAAGAGATCCAGGAGGTTGATGGGGAAGAGCGGGTTCTGGGCATTCCTCGCCGCCCGCGACGAGATGGTGCGGTGAGTCACCTCGAGGTGGCGTAGCGCCCGTAGGGCGCGTGGATAGGCTTGATGCTCGTCGGTGTGGAGCTCGAGCCCTTGTGGCTTGGAAACCACGATTCTCACTAGCTCGGCCACTTCCTTCTCGATCGACTTGGGATCTGGTTTGCCAAGAAGACCCTCGAGCCGTTCCCGGCGCCTTCTCTGAGCCTTGGTCATGGTGCCCTTGCGGCGCAGCTCGCTCTCGGTGAAGCCGTGGAAGTAGTGCGACCTCTGGCCGGCCAGGACGTGGTAGCTCGTGGGATGGTCTTGGCTGTACTCGAAGCTCTCGAAGCTATCGAGGGCCATGGGCTC
>DATFWU010000063.1:0-26488 GCA_035259005.1 Candidatus Eiseniibacteriota bacterium | reverse complement strand
GCGGCCGCCAAGGTGATCGAGCAATTCCGCGGCTCGTATCCCGAGCTCGCGAGCGCCGAGCGCCGCGTGCTGGGCGTGCTCACGCGCGAGGAGGAGAGCTTCCTCCGCACCTACGAGCAGGGGCTCGAGCGCTTCGAGTCGCTGGTGGCGCGTGGCGAGAAGCGCCTGGGCGGCGAGGACGTGTTCGTATTGCACGACACCTACGGATTCCTCGTCGACCTGACCGAGGAGATGGCGGCCGAGCGCGGGCTCACCATCGATCGCGAGGGCTTCGAGCGCGCCATGGAAGAGCAGCGCGTGCGGGCGCGCAAGGCGTCCGCGTTCGCGGCCCGCGCCGGCGCCACCGACGAGGGCCCGGCGTGGCAGGTGCTGAGCGAGGGGCCTGACTCCGAGTTCGTCGGCTGGGAGACGACCGAGGCGGTCTCGCCGATTCGCCGCTGGCGCGATCGCGCCGACGTGGGCCCCGGGCTCGCGGAGCTGATTCTCGAGACGACGCCCGCGTATCCCGAAGGCGGCGGCCAGGTGGCCGACACGGGCATCGTGCTCGGCAACGGCTTGGAGGCCGAATTGGTCGACGTGCGGCGCGCCGATCTGGAGGCGCCCATCGTGCACCGAGTGCGCGTGCGCTCGGGCAAGCTGCCGGTGAGCGAGGTGCGGGTCGAGGTCGATCGTGTCAAGCGCGCGGCCACCATGCGCAACCACACGGCGACGCATTTGCTGCACGCCGCGCTTCGTCGCGTCTTGGGCACGCACGTCATGCAGTCGGGCTCGGTGGTGGCGCCCGACCGCCTGCGCTTCGACTATTCGCACTTCCAGGCCACGACGCCGGCCGAGCTCCGCGCCGTCGAAGACGACGTGAACCACGCCGTGCTCGCCAACGTGGCCGTGAACATCGTGTGGTCGACCATGGAGGAGGCGCAGGCCGACGGCGTGATCGCCTTCTTCGGCGAGAAGTACCCAGCGCGCGTGCGCTCGATCCGCATTCCGGAGATCTCGGCCGAGCTGTGCGGCGGCACGCACGTGTCGCGCACCGGCGACATCGGGCTCTTCAAGATCCTCTCCGACAGCTCGATCGCGGCCGGCGTGCGGCGCATCGAGGCGGCGACGGGCACGAACCTGCTCGACCGCTTCCGCTCGCTCGAGGACAAGACGAACGAGCTCTCGCGCTTGCTCAACGCGCGCGTCGACGACCTGACCAAGCGGGTCGAGGGTCTGCTGGGCGAGATCCAGGACTTGAAGAGCCGCAAGGCCCAGGCGCAGTCGGGCACGGTCGAGAAGGAGCTGGGCGCCCTCACCGGCGAGGCGCGCGCCTCGCGCCTCGGCAAGTACGTTTCCGGTCGCGTCACCGCGCCCGACGCCAAGGCGCTGCGCGAAGCGGGCGATCAGCTGGCCAAGATCCTGACTCCGGGCTCGGGAGTTCTGTGGACCGCGTTCGAGGATCGCTACGCCGCCCAGATCGTGGTCACGCCGGATGTGGTGAAGGCGGGCGTGACGGCCGGCCAGATCGCGCGCGCCCTGGGCGAGCGCCTGGGCGTGAAAGGCGGGGGCAAGGACACCTCGGCGCAAGTGGGCGGCAAGCTCGACCGCTCGCTCGACGAAGTCGTCGGCGAGACATGGTCGGTTCTCGAAACCGTCATGGGCAACGGGCAGTAACTCGCTTGGGCGACACCATTCGTTTCCTCTCCGACAAGGCGGCCGCATGAAGGCACTGGTCCTGGCGGGCGGCAAAGGCACCCGCCTTCGGCCCATCACGCACACGAGCGCCAAGCAGCTCGTGCCGGTGGCCAACAAGCCCATCCTCTTCTACGGGCTCGAATCGATCCGCGACGCGGGCATCCGCGACGTCGGCATCATCGTCGCCGGCCCGGTGAACCGCGAAGGCACGACGGCGGCCGAGATCCACGGCGCGGTGGGCGACGGCTCGCGCTTCGGGCTGCGCGTCGAGTACATCGCGCAGGAGCAGCCGCTCGGCCTCGCGCATGCGGTGAAGACGGCGCAGGGCTATCTCAAGGATTCCCCGTTCGTCATGTTCCTGGGCGACAACCTGATCAAGGACGGGATCAAGCACTTCGTCGAGGAGTTCGAAGCCCAGAAGCCGGACGCGCAGATCCTGCTTGCCGCTGTACCCCATCCCGAAGAATTCGGCGTGGCCGAGCTGGCCGGCGAGCACGTGGTGCGGCTCGAGGAAAAGCCCAAGCAGCCGCGCAGCAACTTGGCCCTGGTCGGCGTCTACATGTTCACGCCCTGCGTGTTCGAGGCCGTCGATTCGATTCGCCCCTCGAAGCGCGGCGAGCTCGAGATCACCGACGCCATCCAGCAGCTCATCGACGTCGGCAAGACGGTGCGCTCGCACGTCATCACCGGCTGGTGGAAGGACACGGGCAAGCTCGAGGACCTGCTCGAAGCCAATCGGATCGTGCTCACCGGCGTCGACTCGCGCGTCGAAGGTCAGGTGGGGCGCGACTGCCAGGTGGAAGGCACGATCCAGGTCGGCGAGGGCACGGTGATCCAGGCGAGCCGGCTGCGCGGGCCGCTCGTCATTGGCAAGCATTGCAAGATCACCGAGAGCTACGTGGGCCCGTTCTCCGCCGTCGCCGACGGCTGCGTGATCGAGCGCGCCGAGATCGAGCACTCGATCGTGCTCGAGCGCAGCTCGATCATCGGGCTTTCGACGCGCATCGAGTCGAGCTTGATCGGGCGCGAGACCGTGGTCACGACGAGCCCGCACCGTCCGCGCGCTCATCGCCTCATGGTCGGAGACTCGAGCCGGGTCGAATTCGGAGCCTAGCGGACGATGCGCGTCCTCCTCACGGGCGCTTCGGGCATGCTCGGCAGGGACGTGACGCGCGAGCTGGCCGGAGACGAACTGTGCGCTCCCTCGCGCGCCCAGGCGGATCTCGCCGAGGACGGCGCGCTGGAGTGGGCGCTCGGCGGATTTCGGCCCCAGATCGTGGTGCACTGCGCGGCCTACGCCGACGTCGACGGCTGCGAGCTCGATCCGGCGCGTGCCGAGCGTGACAACGTCACGGCCACGCGGCACGTGGCCCGGGTGGCGGTCGGGGCCGGGGCGCGGCTCGTCCACCTGAGCACCGACTACGTATTCGACGGCACGGCGCGGCAGCCGTACGCCATCGACGCGGCGACGAATCCGCTGAGCGTGTACGGCCGCACCAAGCTCGCCGCCGAGCAGGCGGTGCAGACGAGCGGAGCGGCGTTCCTGATCGTGCGCACGGCCTGGCTCGTGGGTCTGCATGGCAAGAACTTCGTCGAGGCGATCGCGAGCCGCGCGGCGCGCGGCGAAACCCTCGAGGTGGTGGACGACCAGCGCGGCACGCCCACGTTCACGTTCGACCTCGCGCCCGCGCTCGTCACCCTCGCGCGCTCGGGCGCGACGGGAATTCTGCACGTGACGAATCAGGGCGAGTGCACGCGCTTCGAGCAGGCGCAGGAGATCGTCCGGCTCGGCGGCTATGAGGCGCGCGTCGTGCCCGTGACGAGCGACAAGCATCCGCGTCCGGCGCGCCGTCCCGCCTACTCGGTGCTGGACAATTCGGCCGCGAACGCCATACTCGGGAAGCCCTTGCCGCCGTGGCGCGAATCGCTGGCTACTTACATGAGGTACCGTTCTTGAAGACCGATACCCTCACCCGCATCCGAGCCGACGCGCAGCGCTACTTGAGCGAAGCGGTCGATGTGTTGCGCGCCACGGCCGACACCGAGGCCGAGCGCGTGGCGCGCGTGGCGGCACTGCTCGCCGAGCGCCTGCGCCGTGGCGGCACGCTCTTCACCTGCGGAAACGGGGGCAGCGCCGCCGACGCCCAGCACGTGGCCACCGAGCTCGCCGGCAAATTCTTCCTGCATCGTCCGGGGCTCGCGGCGATCGCCCTCACCACCAACACCTCGGCTCTGACCGCGATCGCCAACGACTTCTCTTACGACGAGGTCTTCGTGCGCCAGCTCTCCGGGCTGGCGCGGGCGGGCGACGTGCTCATGGCCTTCACCACCAGCGGACGCTCCGCCAACACGCGCCTGGCCACCGAGTGGGCGCGCGCCCACGAGGTGATCACGGTGGGCTTCACCGGCCGGCCCGGGCAGGTGTGGGCGGAGACACTGGACCATGCCTTCGTCGTGGCGAGCGACGTCACGCCGCACATCCAGCAAGCCCACATCACGCTCGGCCACGCCATCTGCGCGCTCGCCGAGGCGGAGCTGTTCGGGCCGCACGGAACGCCGCCCTCCGGTTCGGGGCGCTCCGTCGCGTGAAGCGCCTTTCAGCTCTTCTTCGCTCGCTTCGTCCCACCCAGTGGACGAAGAACGGTTTGCTCTTCGCCGGCGCGCTCTTCGCACACGATCTCACCGATCCGCGTGTGGCCGTGCGCAGCATTCTCGGCTTCCTTTGCTTCTGCATGCTCTCGGGCTCGATCTATCTCGCCAACGATCTCAAGGATCTCGAGTCCGACCGGCTCCATCCGGTGAAGAAGAATCGGCCGCTGGCTTCGGGCGAGCTGCCGCCGACCCTGGCGTGGACGGCGCTCGCCGTGATCGTGGTTGCCGCCTGCGCGCTCGCGTGGTTCCTCGGTCCCACCTTCTCGATCACCGCCATCGCGTTCTTGTTCGTCAACGGTCTCTACACCCTGCAGCTCAAGGGCGTGGTCCTGCTCGACGTGCTGAGCATCGCCATGGGCTTCGTCCTGCGCGCCATCGCGGGGGTCGAGCTGATCCGCCCGATCGACCCCCAGGTCGAGATCTCGCCCTGGCTTCTCGTGTGCACGTTCTTCCTCGCGCTCTTCCTGGGCTTCGGCAAGCGGCGCCAAGAGATCGTCGTGCACCAAGCCAGGGCGGGGGAGCAGCGCGCGGTGCTCAAGCAGTACTCGGTCGAGCTCCTCGACATGCTGAACACGCTGTGCGCGGGCACCACGCTCGTGGCCTACGCGATCTATACGATCTGGCCGGCCACCGTGGCCAAGGTGGGCTCGGAGGGGCTTCTCTACACCGTGCCCTTCGTGGCCTACGGCGTTTTCCGCTACCTGTGGATCGTGCAGGTTCGCGTGCAGGGAGAAGACCCGTCCGCGGTGCTCCTCAAGGACCGGCCGCTGCTCCTGAACGTGGTGCTGTGGGCGCTGGTCGTGTCCCTGGTCCTCTACGTGCGGTGAAGATCGAGCGGGCTCGCGACTTCCTGGCCGAGCCCTTTCCCCGCGGATACGCGCTCGGCATCCACGCCTTCGCCAAGGTGAATCTCGGCCTCCAGGTCGGCCGGCGCCGGCCCGACGGCTATCACGATCTCGACACGGTTTTTCAAACCATCGATTTCGCCGACACCCTCTACGCCCGGCCCCGCCCGCACGGCATCCGGCTTCACGTCGTCCGGCGGGGGCCGGCGCGCCTTGCCGGATTTCCGGTCTCCGTCGGTTCGAAGAACCTGGTGGTCCGCGCCGCCCGTCTCCTCCAGGAGCGTTACCGCGTTCGAGCGGGAGCCGACCTCCTGCTGGTCAAACGCGTGCCGGCAGGGAGCGGGCTCGGCGGCGGCTCGTCCGATGGGGTCGCCGCACTCAAGCTCCTGGCCCGGCTCTGGGGGATCAGAAACATCGAAAAAGAAGGGGAAAGACTGGCCCGCACGCTGGGCAGCGATTGCGCGTTCCTCTGGAAGGGGGGGGCCGCCCGCGCCCGCGGGCGTGGAGACAAATTGGAACGTTTACCGGTTCTGATGCGCGAGGCGATCCTCGTAGTTCCACGGATAGGCGTGTCAACCGCAGCGGCTTATGCGTGGCTCGACGCGTTTAGGTCCTCAAAAGATTTGACAGCCTCGAAACCCGTTCATACTATCGACGCACTCCGGGGTATGAGAGAGGCGGAATCGCCCGCCTCACGCGCCGCGGAAAACGATTTCGAGGAGGTGGTTTGCCGCCACTGCCCGGAGGTTGATGCGGCAAGACGACTGCTCGTCGAGCAGGGCGTGGGGTCCGTTCGAATGTCCGGAAGCGGCGCGGCCGTTTTCGGCTTTCTTCCCCGTGGGCGGGACCCGCTCATCAGGTTTCGCCGGCTACGCCGGACCCCGTTCGACGTCGTACTGACCAGATTCACGCGGTTCGGATCGCTCTGGTGCCGGAAAGGTCGGCCCGCAAGGAAGCGGCCTTGATCGTGCACCATCCCCCAAGCGAAGTGCCCGCGTGGCACGGGGGCCGGCATGGCCGGCCCGTAGGGTGGTGACCGGAGATGCGCATCAAGATCACGGAAGTCCGGGTGTCGCTGCGTGACGACGCAAAGCTCAAGGCCTTCGCGAGCATCACTCTCGAAGACCAGTTCGTCATCCGGGGCCTGAAAGTGATCGAGGGAAACAGCAACCGGATGTTCGTCGCCATGCCCAGTCGCAAGCGTCCGGATGGGAAGCACCAGGACATCGCGCATCCCATCACGCAGGCGATGAGGGAGTACGTGGAGGACGTCGTCATCAGCGAATACCGCAGAGAGCTGGAGCGAGCGAATCATGGGGCGGCCGTAGGCGCCCGCTGATTCCTGCGTGGCAGAGGCGGCCGGCTCCCACCCGTCGCGAGCCGCCGCCGCGCCAAACCCAGCTCGCTGCGTCAGCACCAGACAATCGCTCCCAGACTCGCTCCCGTCGGACCCCGGGAGTTCTTTCCCTTCGCGTTTGACACCTCCCCGTAACTACCGATAGCCTCCTGTTTCACGGAGCCTTGATCGTCGTTGGGGAGTGGCGTAAGGGTAGCGCTCCGGTCTTTGGAACCGGCTGTCCAGGTTCGAATCCTGGCTCCCCAGCCATGCCCGATTCCGGCGGAGTCCTCTCCGTCCCGTGCCGTTCGGACCCTTACCCGCCCGAGGTGCCCCGATGGCTACGACGACCCATCCCGATGCGCATGCCACGGAAGTCGCCGAACCCAACGAACTCTCCGGAGACACGCTCTTGAGCACGACGCGAGACGTATCCGCCGCTCCCGATCCGTTCCCGGCGCACGGTCCGCTGCTCGACGGCTGCAAGATCTTCACCGGCAACGCGCACCCGGCATTGGCTCGAAATATTGCCTCGCGGCTCGGCTGCGAGCTGGGCGATGCGTCCGTGAGCCAGTTCGAAGACGGCGAAACCCAGGTGCGCATCAACGAGAACATCCGAGGTCTCGACGTCTTTATCGTGCAGCCGACGCATCCGCCGGCCACGTACATGATGGAGCTGCTCATCATGCTGGACGCCGCGCGGCGCGCCTCGGCGCGGCGCGTGACCGCGGTGGTTCCGTACTTCGGCTATGCGCGCCAGGATCGCAAAGACCAGCCGCGCGTGCCGATCACGGCCAAGCTCATGGCCAACCTGATCACCGCGGCGGGCGCCGACCGCGTGCTGACCATGGATCTGCACTCACCGCAGATTCAAGGCTTCTTCGACATCCCGTTCGACCACCTATACGCCGCGCCGGTCATCGTGGACGCCATCGCGCGGCTCGGCATCAAGGACCTGGTCGTGGTGGCGCCCGACATCGGCTCGGTGAAGATGGCGCGCGCCTACGCCAAGCGGCTGGGGGCGGATCTCGCTTTGGTCGACAAGCGCCGCCCGCATCCCGACGCGGTCGAGGTGATGAACGTGATCGGCGAGGTCGAGGGCAAGAACTGCGTGCTGCTCGACGACATGGTGACGACGGCGCGCACGCTGGTGCAGGCGGCCGAGGCCTTGAAGGCGCGCGGCGCGCGTGCCATCTACGCCGGGGCGACCCATGGCGTCCTGGTCCCGGGCGCGATCGAGCGCGTGGACAGCTCGCCCATCTCCCAGCTCGTGGTGACCGACACCGTGCCTCACACCGCCGACACCAAGCACCCCAAGCTGCACGTGTTGACGGTGGCCGGCCTCTTGGCCGAGGCGATTCGCCGCATTCACGACGAGCGGTCGCTGTCCTCGCTGTTCATCTAGCGAGGCGAACCGGAGCCGTCGGCCGGGGTACAATCGAGAAAGCCGGGCGTATGGGAGGGCCGCTTCCATGAGTCCGGTTTTTTCGTTGGGGTCCGCGCTTCTCCTGGCGACGGGTCTCTCCGCACACACGCCCCACACCGCAATCCTTGGCCGCGCCGAGACCGGGACCCTCTATCTCGATGGCAACAAGCTCATCGGTCCGTTCGTGATCAAGACGGACGGATATTGGATGCTTCTCGACGCCCGGCAGCCCAGCGGGCGGGCGCTGCAGGATCTGGTTCTCGGGGACTCCATCGGGTTCGTGCCGCCGGATTCGGGCCTGCATACGGCGCGACCCAACGATGTCCTCGTGGTCATGGACCGCGCGAGCGTTCGCGACGAGCGTGCTGGCATCCCCGAGGACGAATGCCTCGTGCGGGCGATCCGCCTGGTGGGGAAATACACGAATGCCGTGGAGTCGGCGTACACCAAGCGTGGGCAGGGGGTAGTGCGGTTCCGCGGCCACCACGATGACTACGTATTCGAGATGGGAAGCCAGGCTCGCGACTCGGCGCAGGCCGCTGCGCTGGGCCTTCCGCGGCTCGCTCGCGCGGAGCTGCTCCGGGCCAGCGCCGAGGAGCTCATCAAGGAACTGACCGATGGCAGCCCCATCCTCGAGGGCGTCGGCTACCAAATGCCCTGCATGGGCCGCTCGGCCGAATCGATCGCCGCCAAGGCAGATTCCCTGCGCAAGGGATACGAGCAAGCCTGGCCCCCCGAGTACGATTGGGCCCGCGAGGACGTGAAGTCTCCCCGCCCGCTGTCCAGGAGGATGAAGAACTTGAACCAGGCGTTCGCGCTGCCCAAGACGCCGGGCGGATACGAATAGCTTGGTGGCTTGCGAAGTGAATGAGTGGGAGTACCCGTTTCAAGACGGGTAGACCCCTATTTCTAGAGGGTCTAGGCGGCCGGGCGGACGGGTTGCGCCTCTCCTCGCTCATCCCTTATATTGCCGACTCTGCCGGGGTGATCGCCTCGGCGCCCGGAGACCTCGACCGGCAAGCCGGATGAACCAGGCTTCTCGGTGAGGTTTCCACGGGACCCTCCGCGTGGACGAGCCATGTCCGCCGGCCGGCGTCTCCGCACCCGGGCTCGAACCGGGTGCCGCGTCCCCCAGGACGCGTCCGATCCGTACGAGTTTCTTTTCCTCGTTCGATCAGAAAGCCAAAGAGGCTCGCGGCCCAGGGCCGCGCCAGCCGAGGAGGTTCGCTTCATGGCCATCGTGCCCTTGAGCGGCGCGCTCCGCGACCGCTCCGGCAAAGGTCCCGCGCGCTCTTCGCGCCGCGCCGGAAAGATTCCGGGAGTCGTCTACGGTCACGGCCAGCCGGCCGTCGCCGTGACCGTGGACCAGAAGGAATTCATCAACGCCATTCGCCACGTCGAGGGCGGCAACATGATCGTGTCGCTCAAGCTGACGAGCGGCGAGAAGACGGCGCTGGTGCGCGAGGTGCAGCTCGATCCCATCTCGCACGACATCATCCACCTCGACTTCCAGGAGGTGTCGCTCACCGAGACCGTGCGCGTGCAGGTGGCCGTGCACCTGACCGGACTGGCGGTCGGCGTGAAGGACGGCGGCGGCATTCTCGAGACCATCGCGCGCCAGGTCGAAGTCGAGTGTCTGGCGACTTCGATCCCGAGCTTCCTCGAGGCCGATGTCTCGGCCCTCGAAGTCGGCGACTCGCTGCACGCGAGCGACCTCAAGCTTCCCGAGGGCGTGACGCTGCTCACCGAAGCCGATCAGACGATCGCCACCTGCGTGCCTCCGACCGTATACGAAGCGCCCGTGGCGGCCGAAGCAGCTCCGGTGGCGACCGAGCCCGAGCTGGTGGCGACCAAGGGCAAGGAAGAGAAGGCCGAAGAGGGCGAGGAGAAGCCCGAAAAGGGAGAAAAGGAGAAGAAGTAGGTGTGGCTCGTGGGGCTGGGGAATCCCGGCTCCCGCTACGACGGCACGCGCCACAACGTCGGCTTCGACGTGGCGCAGGCTCTGGTCGAGCGCTGGCGAGCCAAGGCGGTGGCGCGAACGCAAGCTTTTGCCGCGTGGCGCGCGCGGGTGCCCGGCGGTGCCGGGCGCGAAGTCGCGATCCTCACGCCGCTCCTCTTCATGAACCGAAGCGGAGAGGCGATCCAAGCCTACGAGGCGGACACGCGCGAGCGCGTGGCGCCCGCCGAGAGCTTGATCGTGTGCGACGACATCTATCTGCCCGTCGGCGCGATCCGGCTTCGAGCCCGCGGCACGACTGCCGGCCACAACGGACTCGCGTCGGTACAGGAGCACTTCGGCACCCCCGAGTACCCGAGGCTTCGCATCGGGGTCGGGCACGCGGGCGGAGAAGAGCTGGTGGATCACGTGTTGTCCCGCTTCGAGGACGACGAGCGGGAAAAGGTGGACGCGGCGCTCGCGCGCTGCCTGGACGCCTGTGAGACGTGGGCGCGCGACGGCGTCGTCGCCGCCATGAATCGCTTCAACCAGAAGGTCCGGGCGGAAGCCCAGGACGAGCGGGCCCAAGCCCCGAGCAACCCGGCGGACAACCGGGACGAAGGAGAGAGTTCGTGACCGACAACCAGCGCGAATACGAGACGATCTTCATCCTCGATCCGACCCTCGAAGACGGCAAGGTCAACGAGGAGGTCGAGCGCGCCGGCGGCGTCATCCGCGATCAAGGCGGGACCGTCGGCGACATCGAGCGGTGGGGACGCCGGCGCCTGGCCTACGAGATCGGCAAGCGTCGTGACGGCGTCTACACGCTGATTCGCTACCAGGCCGGTGGCAACACGGTGAAGGAACTGGAGCGCCGGCTGCGCCTGAACGAGAGTGTGCTGCGCGTGCTCACCGTGGTCGTGGATCCGCGCCATAAGGAGATGTTGGCGCAGATGGCGGCCGCGCCTCCGGCGGCGGTGGGCGAAGAAGGTGCGCCGGGCGCGAATGGCGACGAGGACGAAGCGCCGCGCCGCCGCTCGCGCCGCGACCGCGACGCCGACGACTGATCGCTTCCGAGTGACGCGACCGTGTCCGACGTGAGGCTCGTTCGCGTCAACCGCGTGCAGCTCTCGGGCCGCGTGGTGCAGGAGTTCGCCCTGCGCTACGCGCCGGACGGCACGCCGGTGGCGGCGTTTCGCCTGGCGTTCAACCGCTCCGTGAAGCAGCCGGACGGGCACTGGCAAGAGATCGCGAGCTTCATCGGCGTGCTCGCGTCGGGACGTCTGGCCGAGCGCTGTGCCGAGCACCTGCACAAAGGGAGCGCCGTCTATCTCGAAGGGCGCCTGCAGAGCCGGAGCTACCGGCTGAGCGACGGACGGTCGCGATCGGTGATCGAGATCCGCGCCGATCAGGTGCAGTTCCTCGAGAGGGACGCGGGTCCCGAAGAGTCGGAGTCACCGCACGAGAACCAGGGCGAAAGCCACGGACACTCGTCGCGGCCCGAGGAAGGGGAGCTCTTCCCCGGACTCGAATCGGATGAGGAAGGATCCGGAAACGTCGGATCCAACTGAACGAAGGAGACCATCGGTGGCGCGTTCGCACGAGGCCCGCGGGGCCGGCAAGAAGAAGTTCTGCAAGCTGTGCATGGAGAAGGTGCCGTACCTCGACTACAAGGACGACAAGCGCCTGCTGCGCTTCCTGACCGACCGCGGCAAGATCGTCCCGCGCCGAATCTCGGGCAACTGCGCGCGGCATCAGAAGCAGCTGACGACGGCCGTGAAGCGCGCGCGCATCCTGGCGATGGTTCCGTTCACCAGCGATTCGTACCGGTAGCGTGTCCACCGTGGCTCCGGCGGCGTCCGCCACGCGGCGGCCGCGGCCTCTCGCCCTCGCCCTCCCGGCGCTGCTCATGGCGCTGGGCGCCATCGAGACGCCCACGCCCTGGCACGTGCTGTGGCTCGCGGTGCCGGGACTGGGCGCGCTGGGCTATTTGGGCAACCTGCATCGCTGGCGCTGGGGCTGGCTCGCGCCGCTCGGTGCCGCAGCTTGGATGTTGACCGCCGGGCTTTACGATTCGATCTGGGCGTGGCTGCTCGTGGGCGGCGTGGCCTCGGCCTCGCTGCTCGGTCTGGCGCGCGGCCAGAAAGCGCCGACGTCGCGCGGCCTGTGGGCGTTTCTGCCGCTTCTCTCGCTGGCCATCGCGTTTCCCTTCTCGTCGCTCTATCAGCCCGCGATGCAAGCGGCCACCCAGGGCGTGCAGAAGTACAGTCAGGAAGCGTTCCAGTACTACCGTTCGCTCGGCATGCAGGAGGGATCGCTGGGCGAGATGAGCGAGTGGCTGCACCAGGCGACCGCGGTGTGGACTTGGCTCGTCACGCACTTGCTGCCCACGCTCTTGTTCGTGTTCGGCGCCACTTTGGTGGCGCTGGCCGTGCTGCTCGCGCGCCGCGCCGCGGTGGCCAGCGGGCGCCCCATCCCGGGTGTCGAGCCGTTTGCGCGCTTTCGTCTTCCCGAAGGGGCGATCTGGGTGATGCTCGTGGCCCTGGCCATGATCGCGCTCCGTCGTCCCGAGCTGAATCCGCCGGGCGTCAATCTGGCGCTCTGCCTCGGCCTCGGCTACTGCCTGCAGGGCATCGCGGTACTCGATTTCGCGCTGCTCGCGCGCGGGCTTCCGCCGGGGATCATCTGGGTCTTGTTTCTGTTCGTGGTCCTCTTCGCCGTGCCCGTTCTGGCCGTGACTTCCACGGGGCTGGGATTGATCGATGTCTGGGTCGATCTGCGCCGCGGAAATCCGGAGACGGGCCGCGAGGATCTGGGGTCGTAGGCGCGCCGCGCCTGCACCCGCGTCCGACAAGGAGCCGATCGTGGAAGTCATCCTGCTCGAAGAAGTGAACGGTTTGGGCCGCCGTGGTGCGACCGTCAAGGTGGCGTCGGGCTACGCCCGCAACTTTCTCCTGCCGCGCCGTCTCGCCGTGCCCGCGGGGACGACGTCGGCGAGCCAGCTCAAGACCATGACGCAAGCGCTCGAGGCGCGCGACGCCAAGCTGCGCCAAGACGCCGAAGCGCTTGCCTCGCGCCTGAGCGGCACGCGCGTCACGATCGCCGCGCGCGTGGGGGAAGAAGGCTTGCTCTACGGCTCGGTGACCGGCGGCGACGTGGCCGACGAGCTGGCCAAGCAGGGTTTCGAGATCGACAAGCGTCAGGTGCAGCTCGATGAGCACTTGAAGCAGACGGGCACTTACGAAATTCCGGTCCGGTTGTTCGGTGGCGTCAACGCTCAGATCACGGTGGAGGTTGTTCCGCAATGAAGTTTCGCGCGCTCGTAGCTCGCTGGTTCGTGGTCGCGGCCGCTTGTTTCCTCATTCCCCACGTCGCGCTGGCCAAGTCGAAAGACCAGGCCAAGCCGGCGGCACCGACATCGACGGCGGCCCCGGCGCCCGACGCCAAGGACATCCTGGCGTGGGTGGACGGCCAGCCCATCACGCGCCAGGAGCTCGAGGCACGGCTCGACGATTTGTCGCCGGCGTACCGGACGCAGTTCGCCACGCCGGAAGGGCGGCAGAAACTCCTCGACGGCATGGTGGAGGAGCGCGTCTGGATGTCGGCCGCCATCAAGGCGGGTGTGCCGACGCGGCCCGAAGTCGCCCACCAGATCGACATGGCGACGCGCAATCTCGTGATCCGCACCTTCCTGGGTGAGGTGATGCAGGGGGCGCCTTCGCCCGCCGACTCGGCGGTTCAGACGTATTACAACGCGCACAAGGACGACCCCATGTTCCAGACCGCGGAGACGCGCCGGGCCCGTCACATTCAGGTGGCGACCCAAGCCGCGGCCAAGGACGTGCTGCGTCGTCTCAAGGCGGGCGGGAATTTCGAGGCTCTCGCCAAGCAGCTCTCGACCGACGCCGCGACCAAGAGCACGGGCGGCGAGCTGGGGCCCATCGAGCGCAACGGCATGATGCCAACCCTGGGCCGCCAGCCGGCGATCGCCGACAGTGTCTTCGCCAAGAAGGCGGGACAGTTCGCCGGACCGATCAAGACCAATCTCGGATGGCACGTCGTCCAGGTGGAGGAAGTCATCCCGCCGGCCGCCGTCTCGCTCGAGGACGCGAAGCCGCGAATCATTCCTCTGATGAGCCGGCAATTGCAGGAGGATTACTACAAGCAGCAATTGGCGAAAGCCAAGGAGACCTCGTCCTTCCGTTACAACCAAGCGGTAGTCGACAGCTTTTTGCATGGACAGAAATCGTCCGCCGATCTCTTCCGCGACGCGCAGGACGCGAGCACGAGCGACGACCGCATCGCCGGCTACGAGCGCGTCGTCGATCAGTTTCCGATGAGCGAGCAAGCGCCGCAGGCGCAGTTCATGATCGGCTTCGTTTACTCGGAAGAGAAGAAGGACTACGATAAGGCCGAAGCGGCGTTCAAGAAGCTGCTCAAGGAATATCCCAAGAGCGAGCTGGCGCATTCCGCGCAGTGGATGCTGGACAACATGCGCACCGATGCGTTGCCGAACTTCGATCTGCCAGGAGGCGTGAAGCGCGCCGCGGACACGACCGCCCCGGGCAGCGCCGCGAAGCCGAGCTCGAGCAACACCAGCGCCGCCAAGCCGGACCCGTCGAAGAAATAGGTCCGGCGGTCACGATCGCCGGGCGTTCTCGTCCCGGGAACGTACTTTCTTCGTGGGAGGCCGGACGCATGGTCGTCGAAGTCAAGGTCTCTGGCCTCGCCTTCGATCCCCGCGTGAAGAGCCATGTCGTCGTCCTGAAGGAGATGGACGGCGAGCGCGTCCTGCCCATCTGGATCGGCACCAGCGAGGCCCAGGCGATCGCGCGCGAGATCGCCGGCCAGCGCTTCCAGCGGCCCCTGACACACGATCTCGTCGCTACCCTGGTCGACGGCCTCAAGGCCAAGATCACGCGCATCGTGATCTCGGACCTGCGCGAGAACACGTTCTTCGCCAACATCATCGTCGAGCACTCGGGCGAAGTCCTGTCGGTCGACGCCCGCCCGTCCGATTCGATCGCCATCGCGCTGCGCGCCAAAGCTCCCATCTTCGTGGATGACCGCCTGCTCGAGCACCAGCCGCAGCTGGAGAAGTCCGAGGAGGAGAAGGCCGAGGAGCTCCGCCGCTACCTCGAGAATCTCGATCCCGAAGACTTCGGGAAGTACAACCCCTGATTCGGCATCTTCTGGTCGCATGGCTCCTCGCGCTGCCGCTGTCCGCGAGCGCGCAGGATGCGCCGACCACTCCTCCCTCGTCCGCTCCGGGTCGGGCGCCTTCCGTCGCCACTGCCAAGACGACCGCCCTGAGTCCCGAGGAATATCTCCGGCGCGCCGAGGAGGCACGCAAACAATCGCGTTGGTTCGAGGCGGCCCGCAACGCGGGAGCGGCGGTTCGCGCAGGTGCGCGCGCGGACGCCACCGAAAAACTCCTGAAAGATGTCGCGCCGCACTTGAGCCCGGCGGAAGCTGCCTGCGTCCAAGGCTGGTACGGGCCGCTGCCGTCCATCCCGCTGGCGTTCGCGAACGCGATGTCGAAGAAGAATCGGGGAGTGGAGGCGAGAGCCCAGGCGCTGGCCATCTTGGCCGACGATTCCTCCCCGGATGCGAGAAAGGGTGCGGCGGAGATTCTCAAGCAGCCGGCGGCGGCGCGCGACTCGCTGCCTGTCGCTCCCGGCGCCACGTCCAGCGTCTTCCATGTGGCGCTGCTCATTCCTCAGATCGGCGATTACGAAGCCTACGGAAAGTCCCTGCGCGCGGGTCTCGAGTTCGCAGTCGCCGATTACAACAAGGGTGCTGCCCTGCCGTTGCGACTGAGTGTGTTCGAAACCGAGGGCGAAGGCTGGCGCGCGGCGCGCGAGGGGAAGCAGGCGCTCGAGCGTGGCGCGGGGGTTCTCGTCGGCGACGTGCTCACCGTGCCGACGCTCGTGCTCGCGGGCCTCGCCAATCAGACCGGGATCCCGCTGCTTTCGCCCTCGGCAACCGATCCCCACGTCGGCGCGACCGGGCCGCTCGTGTTCCAGACCGGCGCCCCGGTCGACGCCCAGGCGCGCACCCTGGCGCGCTACGCCGCGCAGACGGACAAGCGCAAGGTCATCGCCACTCCCGCCGACCTGGATTCGGCCTTCCTCGCCGCGTTCGAGTCCGAGGCCAAGCAGCTCGGAACGAAGGTGGTGCGTCTTCCGGCCTCTCGCGGCATCCGCGATTTCAAGCCGGTGGCGGCCGAGCTCGGGCGCACGCACGCCGACGCCATCCTCCTGCCGCTCGATCCCGAGCAGGCGGAGCTATGGGTGGGCGGACTCATGAAGCAGGGCGTATTCCTGCCGCTGCTCGCCACGGACGCGCTCGATCCGCAAGGCTTCCACCCGGAGACGCGCCGCGTGATCGAAGGCATGACCGCGGTGAGCTCGGACTATGCCCTGCCGGAGAAGGTCTTCGCCCACGTGGATTCCCTCGCTCGCGCCGCCTACGGGCTCGACGCTGACCGCTTCGTCCGCCGGGGCTACCTGACCGGGCGCGTGATCACCTCCGCCCTTGCCGCGGGCGCCGACTCTCCGTATTCCCTTGCCACCGCGCTCCGCCGCCGCTCCGGTTCCCTAGGATTCATTCGCTACGAGGAATCGGAGGCCACACTCCCCATCCTGGCGGTCCGGCGCGGCCAGCTCGTCCGCGTTCACTAGGTCACCGAGCAAGTGGCGCACTTACATGCCCCAGGGCATGTGGGTTGACCACTTTTCCCTCTTAGAACTAGCTCCGGGCGTCAGCCAAGAAAGTGGCGCACTTACATGCCCCAGGGCATGTGAGTTGACCACTTTTCGGGTCTGGGGGCCTACGCCCGGGCCAGTCCTACCCCGCGGGTTGCAATTGATTCTCCGGGGGCAAGCGCGTAGCCTGGAAGGGCTTCGGCGTCCCGACCGTCACCCGGAGAGCCCCTTCGTCATGCCACGTTTGCCTCGCCGTTACCTCATTTCGCTTTTTCTGATCGCGCTCGCCGGATGCGGCCGCGCGGACGACGCGTCGCGCGCCCAGGCGTCCGACAACTCCTCTCTCACAGCGCAGGAAGGCGCGCACACCGTGGCGGTGGTCGTGGTTCGGCCCGGGATGGATGCCGGCGATTCGCGCCGCACCGTGCTCGAGCCCTGGGTCGACGCTCCCGTCGTCTCGCGCCACAAGGGGATCCTCCGCGAAGTGCTGGTTCAGGAAGGGCGCCGGGTCGCCAAGGGCGCCGCCCTCGCGCGGCTCGAGGACGACGAGTATCGCCTCGACCTCCAGCGCGCGACCGCGCTCTCGAACCAGGCGACGGCCGAGGCCGCGCGCGCGCGCAAGTCGGCGGCCGACAATCTGATTTCGCAGCACGAGCTGGAAGTCGCCGAGGCGCACGCTCAGGCCACGAAGGCGGACGAGGATCTGGCGCACCTCGAGCTCGATCGCTGCACGCTCCGGGCACCGGTGGGCGGCGTCGTCCGCCTGTCGCGCGCCGAGCCCAACGCCGTCGTCGACGAGGGCGAGGTGCTCTTCCACGTCTCCGAGACGACGCGCCTGAAGGCGAGTGTCTACTTGGGCGCCGCCGAGTTCGCGCCTTGGTCGGCGGGGGCGGGGAAGATCGCGCGCGTGACGCCGGTCTCGATGCCCGCCGCGCAAGCCCAGGTGGGCCGCGTCCTGGTGGCCAACCCCATCGCCGATCCCGTGACCGGGCTCCATCACCTCGAGATCGAGGTGGCTCCGGGTCCGGGTCTCGCCCCTGGCGCCGAGGTGCGCGTCGACCTCGCGGCCGCGCGCGCCAAGGGCGCCGACAGCGGAAACCAAGCCGTGCTTCCGCGTGGCGCCTACCTGGAGCGCCAGGGCAATGCCCTCGCCGTCTATCGCGTGGCGCAGGGCAAGGCCGAGCGCGTGGTGGTGCAGCTCGGCGACGCCCGCGCCGACGGCTTCCCGGTGCTCGCCGGTCTCGTTGCCGGCGATCTGGTGCTCGCCTCGGGGGAGCTGCCGCCCGCCGCCGGCACGCCCGTGCAAGCCAAGCTCTCCTCGGTCCGCTGAGGCGGCCACGCCGTGGAAGAGTCGCCCTGCCCTCGCTTCCGCCAGGATCTCGTCGTTCGCCGCGTCGTCGAGGCCGGCGACGTGGGCTACACGATTCGTGATCCGCTGACCGGCGATTACTACCGCCAGCACCCCATGACGCGTGAGCTGTGCCTGCTGCTCGACGGCCAGCGCACACCGCCCCAAGTGCTGGTCGAGATGGGCCGGCGTTATCCGCAGTATCGATTTTCGCGCGACTTCCTCGAGGAGGCGCTCGAGTCGCTGCGGCGCATGAACTTCCTCGAGGACACGTTCAAGCGCAATCTCATGCTCATCGAGCGCGGGCGCGTCGAGCGCCGCGGCCTCCTCGAGCCCGAGTCGCTCAAGAACGTTCTCAACATCCAGCTCGGCATCATCGACCCGCTGCCGACCTTCCGCCGCATCCATCCCTACGTGCGCTTTCTCTTCCATCGCGCCTACGTCGTGTTCGCCATCGCCGTGTTCGCGCTGTGCCTGGGGCTCATCTACGACAGCCGCGAGCTGTTCGCCCACAACGCGGCCGCGATGTTCACCCTGCAGAACGCCACGCCGCTGCACCTCTTGATTCTCTACGCGACGCTCTTCGCCACGATCATGGCGCACGAGTTCGGTCACGGATTGTGCTGCTATCACTACGGCGGGGAGCCGCGCCGCCTGGGCCTCCTCCTCATGTATTTCATGCCCGGCATGTTCTGCGACGTCTCGGACACCTACTTCTTCGAGAAACGCTGGCCGCGGGCAGCGACCGCGCTGGCCGGTACCTACGTCGAGATGCAAGTGTTCTCGCTCGCCACCTTCGTCTGGCTGCTCACCAACTCGGATCTCTTGATCCACGACATCGCTTATCGCGTCATGCTGTTCGCCGGCATCTCGGGCTTCATCTTCAACATGAATCCGCTCATCAAGCTCGATGGCTACTACGTGCTCATGAGCTGGCTCGATATCCCGCGTCTACGCGAGCGCTCGTTCGAGTGGGTGGGCGCGCGCTTCCGCTCGCTGTTCACGCGCGACACGAGCAAGGTGCCGCGAGCCACGCGCCGCGAGCGCCGCGTGTTCCTGATCTACGGTCTCGCGTCCATGACCTACTCGGTACTCATCCTCACCGTGGTGCTGCGCTTCCTGCGACACGTGTTCGTGGGAAATTTCCACGAGACCGGCGTGGTCATCTTCCTGATCATCATGCTCTCGATGACCAAGCGGTATTGGATCAAGGCGTGGAAGGGAATGAAGCTCCTGGCTTTGGAGCGCGCGGGCTTCGCGCGCCGGCGCGTGGCTCTCACTCTGGGCGGCGTGGCGGCGGCGATCGTGCTCTTCGTGATGCCGCTGCCGTACCTGCCGCGCCACGAGGCCTCGCTCGATGCCTTCGAGGCCCTGCCCGTGCGGGCACCGGTGGCCGGGACCATCTCCGAGGTGTTCGTGGGGGAAGGCGACCCGGTGCGCGAGGGCACCGTCCTCGCCCGCATCACCGCGACCGAGCGCGAGGCCGAGCGCCAAGCCGAGGAGGCCCGTCTGGCGAGCGCCACCATCGAGGAGCGCGAGCAGGCGCTGCGCGAGCGCAGCCGGCTTTCCGGCCCGAGCGACATCGAGGCGGCGCGCAATGGTCGCATGCAGAGCCACTCCAGCGAGGCCTGGCTTTCCGCGCCGGGCGAGGGTCGAGTGCTGTCCCCGCGTACGGGCACGCTCTACGGGCGGACCGTGGCTCCCGGCGACTCGGTCCTCTTCGTGGGTCGCATGGATTCGCTGCGCGTCGTCATTCCGCTGACCGAGCGCGAGGCGGAGGACGCGGCGGTCGGGCGCCGGGCCGAGCTCCGCCTGCTCGTCGATCCGGGCCATGCCTATCGCTTCCGGCTCGACAGCGTCGATCTGGCGCCCGAGGACGCCCGATTCGACCGGGCGAACGCCACGGAGCTGGCCCATTCCGACGCGTCGCATCGCGTCTATCGGGCCTACGGCAGCATCGCCAATCCCCTCGGCCGGCTGCGTCCCGGTTTCTCCGGCACGGTGCGCATCGAAGCACCTCCTCGGAGTCTCTTCGATCGCCTGGCTCACCTCTATGCGCAGATGGTGCGCGCGGACTTCTGGCTATGACCGACGAAAAGGGTGGCATCGACCGCGTCCGCGAAGAGCGGGATCGCGCGTACTCGCAGCTCGCCGAAGTGACGAGCCGGCTTCTCTCGGTGAACGAAGCGGCCGACCGCTTCGTCTCCTCGCATGAAGCCGAAGACATCGCGGTGGCGCTCTTGCAGGTGTCTTCGCAATCGGTCGGGGCCAAGCAGGGCGCCGTCTTCCTGGCCGAAGGCGAAGGCTCGTTCCATCTCCTAGCGCAGCTCGGATTCGGTCAGGCGGCCTTGGGGCTGGCCCAGAGTCTTCCCGACATGGCCGTGCTGCAGCTCGTCGAAAACGAGAAGCGCACGTACGACGCCGCCGAGGCCAAGGCCGACGAGGCGTTCGTGGAATGGGCGGCCGAGCAGCGCGCCGAGAATCCGACGGTCCAGGTCGAGCCGGTG
Source organism: Candidatus Eiseniibacteriota bacterium (assembly GCA_035259005.1). Classification (GTDB taxonomy): domain Bacteria; phylum Eisenbacteria; class RBG-16-71-46; order RBG-16-71-46; family DASYSL01; genus DASYSL01. The sequence continues at coordinate 6,057 of DATFWU010000063.1, read as the reverse complement.
CTCGATCTCTTCCTGCCGCTGGCGCTCGAGGGCAACGTCATTGGCGTGCTCGCCCTGGGGCGGAGAACCGCCGGCGGCCGTTACGCGGAGGAAGACCGCCTCTTCCTCGAGCACATGCTGACCCAGGGTGCCCTGGCGCTCGATCGCACCCTGCTCTTCGCCCAGAACCAGAATCGGCTTCAAGACCTCGACGCCCTGCTCAAGATCAGCCGCGAGCTGACCTCGACGCTCGATCTCGACTCCGTCCTCCTCACCGCGGTCAACACGACCTCGGCCATCGTCGAGCGCGAGCGCGCCGTGCTCGCGCTGCTGGAAGGCGACAAGCTCGTCATCCGCGCCGTGAGCGACTTCCCGCGGGTCGACGCCTCGACCGCCGAAAAGCTGGGTTTGGCGCGTCTCTTGGCCTGGCTCGCCCTCAAGAAGCCGCCGGTGCTCACGGCCGACGCCACCCGGGTGGACAACGACAAGTCGTTCGAGGGCCGCGAAATCCTCATGGAGTACTTCGGCTCGGGCGACATGCGTTCGCTGCACGTGATCGGCCTCAAGGACGACCTCGGACCGGTGGGCTTTCTTCTCTTGGAGAGCTACCGCGAGGGCGCTTTCGCGAGCGAGGCCGATCGCGACACGCTCGCCGTGCTGGCCGGACAGCTTGCCACCGCCATTCGCAACGCCGAGCTGTTTCGCCAGCTGCCCATGGCCGGGGCGCTGGCGCCTCTGGCCGAGCGCCGGCGCAAGTGGCAGCGCCTCACCCGGGCCCAGCGCATGCGCTGGATGGTGGGCTCCGCCGTGGCGGCTCTCGCCATCGCCGCCGTGCCGTGGCCGCGTGGTGTGGCGGGCCAAGCCCAGGTGCTTCCCACCTTCGAGGTCCCCGTGCGCGCCGAGACCGGCGGGATCCTCCGCGAGGTCGCGGTCGGATCGGGTCGCCACGTGCAGGCGGGAGAGGTGGTGGCGCGCCTGGACGCGGTGGACGCGGGCGCGAGGCTCGCCGAGCTGCGGGCCGAGGCCGAGATGGCTCGCAACCGCTACGCGCAGGCGGAGGTCGTGCGCGACCCGGTCGAGCGCCGGCGGGCCGAGCTGGCGCAGCAGGAGAGTATGGCCCGCCTGGCCGCCGCCGAAGCCGAGGGGGCTTCGACCCAGCTCACCGCCCCGGCGGACGGCTACGTGCTCACGCCCGCTCTCGATCAGCGGGTCGGGTCCTATCTGAGTGCCGGGGACGTGTTCTGCTACGTGTCGCCGATCGACACTTTGCGCGTCGAGGTGGCGGTGAGCGAGCTTGACATGGGCGCGGTGCGCCCGGGGGAGCGGCTCCGCCTCAAGGTGCTCGGCTTTCCTGATCGCCAGTTCCAAGGGAAGGTGACCGAGGTGTCCTGGCAGGGCGAGCCCGGGCTTCCCGGCAAGCCTTCCACCTTCCTGGTGCGCGGCTGGGTGGCCAACGAGGGGCTCGGACTGCGGGCTGGGATGACCGGCCGGGCGCGCGTCGACGTGGGCGGGGCCACGATGCTATCCCGTTGGCTCCGTGGGCCTTATCGGGCTCTTCGATTCGGCCTCTGGCTTTAGGACCAAGATCGTGGCAATCTCTCTGGTCGCGTAGGACCGGGGCTTCCCCAACCGCTTCCGCTTTCCGCGGGGAATGTAGCAAAGGGTGGTGGAGGAACTCCTGCCACCGGCCAAGCGCTCAGAAAGCTGTAGGTGCTTGAGACTTGGTGGCTTGAACGATCTACGTAGTTGTACGGAGACCGTGGCACAAGGGATGCGATGTCCACCAGCGAGACCACCCAGGGGTCAGGTCTCCCGGAAACACGAAACACCCGGACCGAACCAGGAGGAGTTCTGCCATGTCGAAGAAACTGAACCCAAAGTCGGCCTCGACCGATAAGAAGCCGGCCCCATCGAAGGCCATCGTCACGCGTGAGAACGTGTCGAATCCGAATCTTCCGCGGATGACAGGCGCCAATCTCCCCCGTGTCGCCGATGCGAATCTCCCGCGGGTAGCGGATGCGAATCTTCCGAAGGTTTCCGACGCGAATCTTCCTCATGTCGCGGATGCGAACCTGCCCAAGATCGCCGATGCGAATCTGCCCAAGGTCGCGGATGCGAACCTGCCGAAGGTTGCCGACGCGAATCTGCCCAAGATCGCCGATGCGAACCTCCCGAAGGTCGCCGATGCCAATCTTCCGAAGGTGGCGGATGCCAATCTTCCGAAGCTGGCCGAGGCGAAGATCCCGACGGCGGGCGTGGCGAAGGTCCCGGTGAGCTTCGAGAACTAGCAACTCGGGAATTGACTCAACATCCCCGGAGCCGCAACGGGGCCGGGGGGTGCCGCGAAAGAGCGCGGTGGCCCCCGGCCCCTTCTCTTTTTCGCAATCGTTCAGGGATTGCCCAGGAAATCTCCCACCACCTGCGCGAACTTCTCGGGCTCCTCGAAGTAGGGGAGGTGCCCGCTCTTCTCGAATACTTCCCAGTGCGAGCCGGGGATGGCGTTGTGGATCTTCCACGCCGTGCTGGGCGCGACATTGATGTCGTAGCGGCCGGTGATGACGAGCGTGGGCATCTTGAAGGTGGGGAGCACCGGCCACATGTCGTACTTGGCGAGGTCGGCGTTCAGCGCCTCGTTCACCTGGCGGTTGTAGCGATACGAGCCGGCACGCGAGAGAAACTCGTCGCGCTTCTCCGCCGAGACGAAGAGCATGCCCAGGTACTCGTGGAGGCTCTGCTTGCCGGCGGCGCTATCGCCCAAGGCGTCGGCGAAGTCGAGCTTGCCCTGACGGTCGATCCCCTCGGGGAAGATGTACTTGAAGATGAACTCGGTATCCGACCATTTGGGCGCCGCCGAGTCGGTGATGATGAGGTGGGCCACGTGCTCGGGATGCCGGGCCGCGTAGGCCATCACCAGGTACCCGCCCCATGAGTGGCCCAAGAGATCGATGCGCTCGGCGCCCACCTTCTCGCGCAGCGCGTCGAGATCGGAGATCTGGTCGGCGAGCGTGCACGATTCGCCTTTCGCCAGCGCTCCCGAGCGCCCGTTGCCGCGCTGGTCGTAGAACACGACGCGGCGCCGCATCGCCAGCTTGTCCCATGCGTCCGAGCACAGGACGTACGTGTGATCGAAGCCCGGCCCGCCGTTCACCATGAGGAGCGGCCGTCCGCTGGCCTGGCCGCGGACTTCATACCAAATCGTGGCCCCGTGGTTGGTGAGCGTGGCGCCCGGGCCACTCGGAGCCGCAGGCTTGGCGTGGACCGTCGAGGCGCCAGCCAGCACCAGGGCCGCGCACCACGCAATTCGTGCGTTCATCGGGGACCTCCTAGGGAGAGGGGATGCTCAGCTTGGGCGCCGCCTCGGCCGCGTCCCAGGTCCACGAGCGGCCGCGCGTGAGATCGATCCAAGCGCTCCGCCAGGGCCCCTTGTCGCTCCACGCCACCACGACGCGGTGAGGTAGGTGCGGCTCGAGGAGCGAGTAGCGCGACTCGCCGCGCGCATCGGTAAGCAGGGCCAAGCCGTCGAGCCGCACGGTCGCTCCCGGCGTGGAGGCTCCGCCGCGCGTCACGGTAATCCGCGCGTTCCCCAGCGTGTCCGAGCGGGCGCCGAACTCCTCCGCCAGCGCCAGGTACAACGCGTAGGCCTCGCGATGGCGCCAGCTGGCATCGAGGAAGCGCAGCTCGTCGGCCGGGCGCGCCAGATCGCCGGAGCGAATCGAGATCGAAGGCACCGAAGTCTGCTGCAGGACGTAGTTGGCGTCGTCCATGAGAATGGGCAAATGACGCGCGGGGCCAGCGCTGGTATCGGGGCGCAGCGAATCGGCGGCTTCGACTTCCCAGATCCGCTTGTGCACGCGGGCGGCGAGCGCCCGCCCGCCCGCGCTGCTCGGGTAATAGCCCACCGACGTCGGTCCGCCGAGCCGGCGTGCGATCCGCACCAAGCGCTCGGCGCGGAACTTCTCCGAGGCCTGCACGCGCGCGAGCGCGCTCACCGAGGCGTCCGACTCACGCGTCAACACGACGCTCGCGCCGGCGCGCTCCAAGTCCTCGCGCAGGATGCGCGCGATCGCCAGGTTCACCGCCGCGCCGCGCACGCCGGTAGGCCCCGTGCCGCCCGATTCGTCGCCACCGCCTTCGGCATCGAGTGCGATGCGATGGCCCAGAAGCGCGCCGCCCGCCATGGGCGAGACGAGCGCGTCACCCTTGTTGAGCTTGCCGGTGTCGAGATAGCCCGGCACGCTCACGCGCACCGCCGCGGTGCGGGGCCCCGGCAGCGCGAAGAAGCCGTCGGCATTCGTGGCCGCGACGCTGCCGCCGTCGATCGAGACCTGTGCGTCCGCCAAGCCGGCGCGGGAATCGGAGCGGCGCACGAAGCCGCTCCGCCAGGCCGACCCGCTCGGCGGCAAGGTCACCGTCGCCCGCAAGTTGTTCCAGCGTGCGTTGAGCGTGAGGCGCCCCCGCCTTTCGACCGGCGCCAAATAGAAGCGCGCCTCGCCGGGCTCGCCCACCGCCGACTCCGCGAGCCAACCCAGCCCCGTCACGCCCGACGTCCAGTGCACGTCGGACACATGCAGCGTGTCGGCCACCGGACGATTCCAGACGTCGAGCGCGCGCACCGTGAGCCCGATGGGTCCCGCGATCGAGCTTTCGGGCCAGGCCCGCGCCTCGAGGCGCACCGCGGGCATGCCGACATCGAGCGTGTCGAGACGCGGCGCGGAATGATTCCCCGCCATGTTTCTCACCTGCACCCAAGCCGCGTGCGCGCCATCGGTCCAGGGCGCTTTGGGTGCATAGCGCAGCGCGAAGCCGCCCGAGTCGTCGGTCGCCATGGTCACGCGCGGCGCGGGCACGGTGTCACCGTCCACCGTCCAGCGCAGGCCGTCGACCGCGCCTGTTCCGCGCGCCACCAGCGGCCGCTCCGACACCGGACCCGTCCACGCCGGGTCCCAAGCGATCGCGCTCACGCGCGGCACGCCGTCGCGGAAGTAATCCAGCAAGCCCATGAAGTAGCACTCGGCCTCGAGGCGCGTGGCCGAGGAGTCGGCCAGGCGCTTCTCGGTCGGCGAATAGGTCAAGTAGGACGCTTCGCCCAGCACGGCGCAGGTTACGTGGGTCTGGCGCAGCACGGCGTAGTTGCCGGGCAACAAGCGGTCCGAGCCCGTGCGCAACCCGACCACGAGATGACGATGGATGCGCTGGGCCAGATCGAGTGACGGCCCGTCGTCGCCCGTCCGGTAATAGGTCTGCGTCTCGTTCACGTCGTGGCGTCCACCCGCGTCCGCGTTGTGATGGAGCGAGAGGAAGACATCGACGGCCAAAGAATCAGCCATGCGCGCCCGCATGCGCAGGTCGGTGGCGAGGCTCGTGTCGGGAGGAACGGCGAGCGTGGTGTCGGATTCGCGGGTGAGAAAGACCTGCATCCCCGCCTGCCTCAACAAAGACGCAAGATCGAGCGCGACCCGCAGGTTGACGTCGGCCTCGCGCGTGCCCTCGGTGCCGCGGGAGCCGGCCCAGCGTCCGCCGTGCCCGGGATCGAGAAGAATGCGCCGGCCCGCGAGCGTCGAGACGTCGAGGCCAGGACGGTAACCGGAATCGCCGTCGTATCCGGCGCGTGCCCCGGTGACCGCGGGCGGCTGCGCCTGCTCCCCGGGCGGGGGAGCGACCTTGGGCCCGGGCGCGCCGGCGTGATGGCCGCAGCCCGCCGCGAGCGCGGCGAGAACGAGGACAAGGGCGGCCGTGACGCGTGCGCGAGGCGCATGCATGACTCGCGGCAGGCTAACAGGGCGACGCGAGGTGTCAAGCAAAGCGCAAAACGCAAGCTAATCCGGCTCGTTTCGCGGTGTAAGAACGCGTCGCAGCTTGCCCGGCGGCCAAACCTCTTGTCGCGCTGGGAGATCTCGGGACGTCCCCGGCGGCACAGCCATTGCTCAATCTCTGGCCGGTTCACGGAGGTATCCCTCGGCAGCGTGCGCGGCCCGGGATGACCAGGGCACCAGGAGCGCACGGGAGTGAAGGAACATGAACCTTCTACGGCGGCTTCGGGACGGCGAATCGGGGCAAGACCTGATCGAGTACGCGCTG
>DATFWU010000062.1:0-4402 GCA_035259005.1 Candidatus Eiseniibacteriota bacterium | reverse complement strand
CCGCCGATCTCGTGGTGGCGACCAATGCTTCGTACCGCGAGGTGGCGATGGGACGCGGGCACATGAGCCCGGACCGCGTGGTGGTCGTGCGCTCAGGCCCCGAGCAGGGGCGCTTCACCGGCGTCGCGCCCGATCCCGCGCGGCGGCGAGGCAAGCGCTCGCTCGTGGCCTATCTCGGCGTCATGGGCCCGCAGGACGGCGTAGACTATCTGCTGCGCGCGGCCGCGGCGCTGCGCAAGCGCGGCCGCGACGACGTGGCCTACACGCTCATCGGCTCGGGCGACTCCTACGACGATCTCGTGCGCCTCTCGGGCGAGCTGGGTCTGAGTGACGACGTGCTCTTCACCGGGCGCATCCCCGACGACGAAGTGGAGGCCATTCTCTCCACCGCCGACGTGTGCGTCGGTCCCGATCCCAAGAATCCGCTCAACGACGTCTCCACGATGAACAAGATCGTGGAGTACATGGCGCTGGGCAAGCCGGTCGCCGCCTTCGACCTGCGCGAGACGCGCTGCTCGGCGGGGGAGGGCGCGCTCTATGCCGTGCCCAACGAGATCGAGGATCTGGCCAGCAAGATCGCGACCTTGCTCGACGATCCCGACCTGCGACGTCGCATGGGTGAGTACAATCGCGAGCGCTTCCGCGCCTCGCTGGCGTGGGAGTACAGCAAGACGGTGCTGGTCGAAGCCTACGACCGCTTGCTGCGCGTGCGCCGGCGGGCGCCGCGCCCGGAAGTGGCGCAAGCCGGGAGGGCCACGTGAGCGCGCCGGGCCGCGGCAAGATCCCGGTGATCCTGGCCTCGAGCGGCACGACGCGAGGCGGCACCGAGCGCATGGTGGACGCCTTGGCGCGCGGCCTCGATCCCAGCCGTCACCAGGTCTGGATCGTGCTCTCGCCCGCGCCGGGGGTGGACGAGTGGGCCGACGATCTCCGGCGTGCCGGATTCCCGGTCGAGCGCCTGCCCGAGATCACGAATCGCTTGCAGGGGGGACGCGCCTGGCGCTGGCTTCGCTTCCTACGCCGGCACAAGGACGCGCTGCTCCACGTGCACCACACGTACCTCGCGGCCGACCGTTATCTCGTGCCGCTCGCCCATCTGGCGGGCCAACGCGCCGTGGTGGTCACCGAGCACTCCTCGGTGGGTCGCGCGCACTCGGCGGGCCAGAAATTCCTCAAGGGCTGGGAACGCTCGCGCACCGACATCACGGTGGCCGTGAGCCACGAGGTGGCGCGCCGCCTGACCAGCGAGTTCGAGATCCCGGCCGAGCTGATCGAGCTCGTGCCCAACGGCGTGGCGGCTCCCTCGACTCCGGCGCCCGGAGCGCGCGAGCGGCTGCGCGCGGCGTGGGGCGTGCCGCCGGTGTCGCGCGTCTGGTTGTGCGTGGCGCGGCTCGAGCCCGACAAGGGCGTCGATCTCTTGCTCCATGCCTGGAGGCTCGTCGAAGCCCCGCGGCCGAAACTCGTCATCGTGGGCGACGGCCAGGAGCGCGCCGCTCTCGAGCGCGAGGCCAAAGAGATGGAGCTCATGGCTGACGTGCACTTCGTGGGCGCCGTGCCGGACGCGCGCCCGCTTTATCACGCGGCCGACGGCTTCGCCCTCTGCTCGCGCCGCGAGGGCATGCCGGTGACGCTCCTCGAGGCCATGGCCGCCGGGCTCCCTTGTGTGGTGAGCGACGTGGGCGGCGTCGAGGAAGCGAGCGAGCGCGGGCGCTGCGCGCGCGTCGTGCCTCCGGAGGATGCGCGCGCCTTCGCCGACGCCATCGTGGGACTCGAGCACGATCGCGACACCGCGCGCGCCCTGGCCGAGCGCGGCTCGATCCGCGCCCTCGGCCACTTCGGCGAGGACCGCATGGTCGACGCCTACGAAGCCCTCTACGTGCGGGCGCTCCGGCTCGCGCATCAGGCGAGCGCGGCCGGCTCGACTTCGGTCGCCGCATGAGTGCCCGCGTGCGCGCCGTGATCGTGGGCTTTGGCTGCGGCCCCTATCTCGACCGTTGCCTCTCGGCCTGGGAGGTGGCACGCGACGCGGCCGGCATCGAGGCCGAGACGGTGGTCGTGCTTCCACCCGGCGAGGGCGCGCCCGATCTGGCGCGCCGCGCGCGCGTGATCGAAGTGCCTGCGGGCGAGACCAGCACGCCGGGCGCCAATCGCAATCGCGGCGCCGAGGGGGCGAGCGCCGATTGGCTGCTCTTCCTGGATGGCGACGTCGAGCTCATGCGCGGCTTTGTGCAGCGCGCGCTGGACGCGGTGGCCGACAAGCCACGCGTGGCCGGCTTGGGTGGCCGCCTGGACGAGAAGCACTGGGAGAGTGGCCGCCTGGTAGGGGGCGCGCGCGATCTCTACCGCGTGGGCCGCGGCGGCGAGGTTCCCTATCTCGCGCAAGCCTGGCTTTGCCGCCGCATCGCCTTCGAGGCGGTCGGCGGCTTCGACGCGCGGCTTCCCGCCGAGGAGGATTTCGAGCTCGGCGCGCGCTTGCGGCGAGCCGGGTGGGCGCTCGTGGCCGAGCGCGAGCTGGCCGGAATCCATCACTGCGCGCCGCGTCCCTCCCTGGCCGAGATCTCGCGGCGCTGGAAGAACGGCATGTTCGCGGGTCCCGGCCTCGCCCTGCGCCACGCTCGAGGCAGCCCGTTCTTCGGCGAGCTCCTGGCGCGGCAATGGCTCTATGTCGGTGCTCTGGCGTACGCCCTCTTCGGGCTCCTGGCACTCCTCCTTTCGCCGCTCTACTTCGTGCTCTGGGTCTGGGGAGTTCTCTTCGCCTGGGTGCTGCTCGCGCTGCGCAAGCGCGACCTGCGGCTCGCCGGCTTGAGCCTCCTCACCTGGCTCGTGCAGGGCGTGGCCCTGGCTCGCGTCTGGTTTTTCGGCCCCTGGGGCACGATGTCGCGAGGCGCGCGATGAAAGTCCAGGTCGCTGTCTCCAACGACGTCTATCCGCCCACCTTCGGACTTTCGTCGCGCGTGTGGGGGCTGGCGCGCGCCATGAGCCGCTCGTGCGAGGTGCGTCTCACCTGCGCCGTGGGCTCGAGCAGCTTGGCTTTGGCGCGCGAGATCGCCGACGGCGTCGAGATCCGGCGCGTGCGCACGGGCCATCCGACCGTCTTTTATTACTTGCAGAAGCTCGGGCTCCTCTCCGACTACGTGACCGCCGACGTCTACCGCGCTTGGCCCGGTCCCCTGGGGCGCCAGCTCGATCGCGAAGCCGACGTGTGGCAGATCGAGAGCCTCAATCTCACGCCGCTCCTCGAGCGCGCGCCGGCGGGGGCGCTGCGCGTCTACGCCTCCCAGAACGTGGAAGCGGAGTGGTTCGAGCGCGTCGGCCCGCGCGTGATCAACAAGAGCCGCTGGACCAAGCGCATCGAGGACCTGGAGCGTCAGGCGGTCGAGACCGCCGACCTCGTCCTCGCCGTGTGCGAAGAGGACCGTTACACCTTCGTCAAACGCTACGGCGTGAGCGCCGAGCGCGTGTGGGTGGTGGACAACGGCTTCGACGAAAACGAAGTGCGTCCGCCGTCGCCCGAGGAACGCGCGGCAGCGCGGAAGGCGCTCGAGCTCGGCGAGGAGAAGGTCCTGTTCTTCGTCGGCTCCGACGTGCCGCACAACCGCGCGGCCGTCGAGGAGCTCTTCGACCACGTCGTGCCGCGGCTTTCGGCTTTGGGCGCCGTGCTCCTCCTCGCCGGAGCGGTGGGCGAGCGCTTCCAGGGGCGCGACGCGCGCGTGCGCGCGCTGGGATTCGTCTCCGATCTCATGCCCGTGCTCTGGGCCTCCGATCTGGCGCTCCACCCCATGACCCTGGGCGCCGGATCGAACGTCAAGCTTCCCATGATGATCGCGGCCGGCTTGCCCGTGCTCTCGACCACTTTCGGGCTGCGCGGCTTCGCCAAGCTCGCGCCCTACGTGCAGGTCGCCGAGCTGGACGAGTTCGCGGACGAAATCCGGGCTGGTGTCGTGCTGGCGCCGGGTGCTCAAGCGGCGATCGAGAGCTACTCCTGGCGCGGCCTCGGTCAGCACTTGGCCGAGCGCTACCGCGAGCGGCGGGGAGGACTTGCGGCGTGCGCGTCGTGAACGCCAACAAGTTCTATTTCCACAAAGGCGGCGCCGAGACGGCGTACTTCGAGACCGCGCGCCTGCTCGAGGAGCACGGCCACGACGTGGTTCCGTTCGCCATGCGCCATCCCGACAACGAGCCCACGCCGTGGTCGCGCTTCTTTCCCTCGCGGGTCGAGTTCCGCGCTCCCGGCGGCGCGGCATCCAAGCTCGCGCGCGCGGCGCGGGTCATCTATTCCGCCGAAGCGCGCGATCGCATGCGCGAGCTGCTGGCCGAGGCGCGGCCCGATCTCGTGCACCTGCACAACATCGCCCACCAGCTCTCGCCCTCGATCCTGGAGCCGATCAGGGACGCCGGCCTC
>DATFWU010000061.1:0-13101 GCA_035259005.1 Candidatus Eiseniibacteriota bacterium | reverse complement strand
TCGAAGTCCACCCAGACCTCGGTGGATCGGCCTTCGCGACAACCGAGGATCTCGCCGTAGAAGCGGCGCGTCGTAACCAAGTCCCGGACGAAGAACGAAAAGTGAAACGGTTCGGCCATGGCCGGTCCCCCGGGGTGAAGGAATGGGTGCCGGCCGATTGTAGGCGAGAATCTACGGCAAGGCGACGAAGCGGATGGCCTTGGCGCTCGTGCCGGCGAGCCGCGCCAGATACAAGCCCGGTGCGAGCGCTGTCCGGCCGCTCATCTCCCAGGTGGCCGACCCGCTGGCCGTAGCGGGGGCGGACCACACGCGGCGCCCCGCGACATTGTAGACCTCGATGGCGCTTCCAACCGGCGCGCCGCTCCACACGAGGTGCACCTCACCGCGCGCCGGATTGGGCCAGGCTTCGAGCGTGGCGGGCACGGGCCGCAGATTCTGGGGCGCGCCCGTCACCGTCTCTCCCGTACCGAAGTACCCCGCGAGCGCAATGAACGCCGCCTGGATGTTCACCGACGTCTCGTTCAGGGTGTAGTTGCCTTTGTTGTAATAGTTCGGATCGGCGATGTCCTCGTAGCAGCGCCCCGGATAGGGCGAGATCGATCGGTTGTCGGCCGAGTTCGGCCCGCCCACGAGCTGGAATGGAATCGGGTGGCAGAGCGAGTCGACCACGTTGGTGTAGCCGCCGGCGAGGTTCCAGGCGCCGTGAGAGTGGAGCACGGGGCGCGTGCCGAGGCCGGTCGTGTACACTTTGCCGAGCGGGTTGCGGCCCAGGATGTAGTGGATCTGCTCGCGCGCCGCGTTCTCGTAGGCAATGTTGCCGGAGTAGCGGTACGCCTGGAGCAGCGTCCAAGCGTAGCGCAGGACCACGCCCGTGAAGCCCCAGTAGTAGTCGCCGGTGGTGGCGGCGCAGCCGTAGCCGTCTTGGGAAACGGCGCTGTTCCATCCCGCGGCCGACGACAAGGAGCTGTTCTCGATGCTCCACCAGTTGCCGGTCTTGATGGCCGCTGTCGCACCCGGCGTGTCGCGGTAGATGAACGCGCCCAGGTTCTGCATGGCGCCCCACGAATCCGGATACCACACCCCGTCGAACGTCTTCGTGTCGCCCCAATTGGCGTCGACGTACGAATGCGCGGCCGCGTTCCCGTTGAGCCGGAACATCTCGGCGGCGGCCCACAGACGGTCGCCCGCGTCGGTGTCGCTCACGTAGGTCGCGCCACTGTGTCCGTAGAGATTGACGAAGCCGCCGGCCGGGACGCGGGCCGGGTGGGCCTGGAGCCAGGTCCAGGCGAGGGTCGCGCTCGTCGAGCAAGCCGCGGCGAAGCTCGGGTTCCAGGCAGCGTAGACGCGGGCCGCAATCGCCATGGCCGCACACTGCGCCGCCGTGGCATCGCTCGACACCGACGTGTAATAGCGATGCACCGGGTCGTTCTCGGGCGTGTAGTCGTCGACGTAGTTGGCGATCGAGTCGCGATGGCGCACGCCGCCGTCGGGATCCTGCATCTCGAGCATCCACGAGAGCGACCAGTGTGCTTCGTCCAGAAGGTCGGGGACGCCGTTTCCGCTCTCGGGGATGTCGCATGCGTCGGAGGCGAAGCGCGAAGGATAGAGCTCGTAGGCTTGCAGCAGCTCGCCGACCGCGTAGGCATTATTGGTCGAATATTTCCCGTAGTCGCCGGCGTCGTGCCAGCCGCCGGTCGTGTTCCGATAGCCGCTGGGCGTGCTGCCGGTCGTCGCCCAGTCGTAAGAGGAGGCCGACGGGCCGCTCGTGTGGCAGACGCCGTGCGTCCACGCGCCGCCGTAGGCCGCGGGGATCGCCGTCCCGCAGCGCTGATAGTAGAGACCCTTGAGAAGCCTCTTGTAGAGATCGTCGTAGTTCCCGGGCTGGATCGTGAAGGTGGGCGAGTCCCCGATGCCCGCCACGTGGACGTAGAACGCCCCCGTCTCGGAGAGCGCCGAGAAATCCCCCTGATACACATTGTCGCCGCTCGCCGGGTCGCTGGCGCGCCGGAGCGTGAGCGAGCCGCTGAACGCGACGCTGCCATCGGCCGCGCGCAGTACCTGGAAGGTCGCGGCCGAAGCACCGACCGCCACCCACTTGGGCTCGGCCGGGGCATACCCGTGCTGGTCGATCTCGACCGGGGCGGGGGGAGCCGCTACGGAAGCGCTGGAACCTAGAATGAGAACGGCAACGGCGATGAGCGCGCGCATGGAGAGACTGCCTTGCAAGAAGTAGCGCGGTTACGGGCCGGTCACTCAGTTTCGGAAAGCCGCCCCGGAGCACCTTGCCCCGGGTCCATGAGGAAGTCCGTGCGCAAACACATGCAAGGAAGTGCTCTTTGCAACGCCAGCCGGATCTATTGCGGCTCGATCGGCGGGGGGCCGCTTCCCTTCGCACGCTCGGAACTCTTCGCCGCAAGCTCGCGATCCGCTCGAGCAGCACGGGCGATGACGATGGCCCCAACAACCAAGAACGCGGCACAAAAGATGGCGTTACCCCACTCCCGTTCCACCAGCATCTTTCCGAGGCCATAGGTGAAGAGGACCATCCACAGCACGCCCATGAGCAGCTTTGGCCTGCGTGCGATGGACTTGAGAATCTCCCCCATTGCACCTCCGCCTGCATGGTTACCGATAGCGGGCTTTGAGACTCCCCCAGCTCACGGAGAGCGCCGGTACGGGAACGCAGTCGGCCACCTCGAAGTGATCGAGGACCAGGGAGCAGCCCTCGAATCCGGTGCAGCTCACGGTTCCGTAGAGCGCGAGCGGCGTTCCCGCCTGCGCGTAAGGACGCAGCGCATCCAGCTGGCTCTCCGTGAAGACGACGGGCGAGCAATTCCCCGGGCACGCATGGACGAACATGGCCCATCCGGCGTCCTCGAGTGTCCCGCGCGCGACGGCCGTCTGGTGGGAGGGACAGGTGACCACGGCAAAGCCATGGCAATCGCAGTCCGTGACCGTGACCGGCTGGCGATTCTGGTCCACCGGGACGAGCTCATATACGTACGCCGTCATCGCGGACGGCGAGGGATCCACGAATTGTCCGGTGGCGTAGTTGCTCGGGCGGGGGATGACTTCGGCGTTCAGTCGCACGGGTGCATCGCAAGGATCGGTGCCGTGGCGATAGACATCGAGACCTACCCACTCGGGCGATCCAACCGGGGTGCTCTCTTCGTACAGCCAGCTCACCACGATCGAGCCACCCGAGCAGGCGGCGCTGGTGCTCAGGAGGCCGTCGGCGCGCGCGAGCGCGGGAGCCAGGGCCAAGGGAATCAATAGCGTGATAGCGATCCGCATGGGCGACCCCCACATGACCTACCGAGGTGGTCATCATCTTATCCGCGCTGCGACCGGGAGACGTTGCCCAACTCACCCGATCGATGTGAATTCGAAAGGCCGGCAGCACTGGACTCGTTGGGACGGCGGGACATAGCGCCGGTCCGGAGCGCTAGCCCCGGCGGCACCGCCTTGGGCCCCGGGGCGAGCGATGGGTCGGTAAGGGCCGGTGAGCGCGCCCCCATGACGCCGACATTGCAACCCAAGGACCCTTAGGCCCGTAGACTCCACGTCTGCTTCCCGATGGACCCGGAGCCGCGTTCTGTTTTGCCGGAGGTATTCCATGGAGACGTCCCCCCAGACCAGGCGCCGTCCCCGTCCCCTGATCCTCTGGTCCGCGCTCGGCCTCGGCCTTCTGGTCGTGGCGGGCGGGATCGTCTTTGCGCTTCGCACGGCCCAGGGTGACGGTCCCTCGAGTAAGGCCAAGGGCAACAGCAAGAAGAACAACAAGGACGCTCCGATCGCGGCCCCGGTCGAGCTTTCGTGCTGCGCCAAGGGCGACATCGCCACCTACCTCGAGACCACGACCACGCTCGAGCCCGAGAACCAGGCCACCTTGGTGGCCAAGCGTCAGGGCCAGGTCGTCGCCGTGCTCGCCGAGGAGGGGCAGTCGGTCTCGCAGGGGCAGATCCTTGCCCGGATCGACCCCACCGAGGCCAAGCTCGCCCTCGACAAGGCGACCATCTCGAGCGACGTGGCCAAGCGCGAGCTGGAGCGCGGCAAGCAGCTCAAGGAAAAGGCCATGATCTCCGACAAGGAGCTCGATGACCTCGACATGCGCGAGCGCGTCGCCTGGCAGGAGCTGGAGCAAGCGCGCTACGACCTCTCGCAGACCAACATCACCGCGCCCTTCGGCGGCCGCGTCCTCGAGCGCATGGTCCACCTGGGCGAGACCGTGACGCCGGGCAACGACTGCTACCGCATCGCCGACATGACGCCGCTGCGCGCGCGTGTCTATTTCCCCGAGCGCGAGCTCTCCCGCGTGCGCGTCGGGCAGACGGCCGTGCTGCAGAGCGACACGCGCCCCGGCGCCAAGTACAACGCCCGGGTGGCCATCGTGAATCCGGCTGTCGATCTCTCGAACGGTACTTTCAAGGTCACGCTCGAGGTGAGCGACAAGTCCGGCGACCTGCGCCCCGGCACCTTCTGCCGCGTGCAGCTCCTCACCGGAACCTTCCACGACGCGATCTGCGTGCCGCGCCGGGCCCTGCTCTCGGAGGACGGCGATGACTTCGTCTTCCTGGCGCGCGCCGACTCGGTGAACCGCGTGAAGGTGAACGTCGGCGCCGTATCGGGCGACACGGTGCAGATCCTGGCCGGCATCACCCCGGGCGACAGCGTGGTCACCGTGGGCCAGGGCGGCCTCAAGCAGGGTTCGAAGATCAAGCCGGTTCGTTCGTAAGGCGCACGGCATCGCGGGCCTCCGCGCCCGCGGAGGGCCATCCATGAAGCTCGTCGACGTCTCCCTCAAGCGTCCGGTCACCGTCTTCATGGTGACCCTGGGCGTCATGATCTTCGGTCTGGTCGCGGCCTCACGCCTGTCCGTGGACCTCTTGCCGGACATCTCGTATCCGTCGCTCACCATTCGCACCGATCTTCGCGACGCCGCCCCGGAGGACGTCGAGCAGTTCGTCACCCGTCCCGTGGAAGAGGCGGTCGGCGTGGTGGCAGGCCTCACGCGCATGCACTCGATCTCGCGCCCGGGCCAGTCGGAGGTCACGCTCGAGTTCGGCTCCGGCACGCGCATGGATCTGGCCGCGCTCGCCGTGCGCGAGAAGCTCGACCTGGTCACCTTGCCGCGCGAGGCGGCGCGTCCGGCGATCCTGCGCTTCGATCCGTCGCTCGATCCCATCCTGCGCCTGCGCTTCAGCGGCTCCGAGAACCTGCAGCGCCTGCGCCGGATCGCCGACCGCACGATCAAGACCGAGCTCGAGGCCACGCCCGGCGTGGCCGCGGTGCGCGTCTCGGGCGGCGAAGAGGAAGAGATCCAGGTCGACGTCGACGCCGCGCGCCTCTCCGCGCTCGGGCTCACCCTCGCCGACGTGACGCGCCGCCTCGGCGACGAGAACGTAAACCTGGCCGGCGGCTCGCTCACCGAGGGTCAGGCCGAGTACTTGATCCGCGCCACCAATCAGTTCCTCGATCCCAACGAGATCTCGAACGTCATCCTGGCCTCGCGCCCCAACGGTGTGATCCGCGTCTCCGACGTGGCCACGGTGCGCCGCGGTCCCAAGGACCGCGAAGTTGTGGCCCGAGTCGGCGGCAAGGAGGCGGTCGAGCTCGCCGTCTACAAGGAAGGTGACGCCAACACCGTGGCCGTGGCGCGCGCCGTGAAGCACCGCGTCGACAAGATGCAGCTCGGCTCCGAGTACAAGCTGGTCACCGTGGCCGACCAGTCGCGCTTCATCGAGAACTCGATCAACGAGGTCATCAACTCGGCGTGGCAGGGCGGCCTTCTGGCCGTGCTCGTGCTCTTCTTGTTCCTGCGCAATCTGCGCACCACGCTCATCATCGCGCTTTCGATCCCGATCTCCGTCTTCGCCACGTTCGTCATCATGTATCGCTTCGGGATCTCGCTGAACCTGATGTCCCTGGGCGGGCTCGCGCTCGCCGTCGGCATGCTGGTCGACAACTCGATCGTGGTGCTCGAAAGCATCTTCCGAAAACGCGAGGAAGGGCTGAACAAGAAGCAAGCGGCGAGCCAAGGGGCAGGCATGGTCGCCATGGCGGTGACCGCCTCCACGCTGACCACGGTGGCCGTGTTCCTGCCCCTCGTGTTCGTCGAGGGCCTGGCGGGTCAGCTGCTGCGCGACCAGGCGCTCACGATCTCGTTCTCGCTTCTCGCCTCGCTCGCGGTGGCGCTCACCATCGTGCCGACGCTGGCCGGGCTCGGCGGAGGAGGCCAGCACGAGACGCAGGGCGCGGCGATTCCGGCGGCGATCGAAGAAGCGTCGGTCACCCAGCCCAAGCGCTCGTCGTTCACCGGCACCCTGCTTCGCTACGTGCTCTTCGGCCTTCTCTTCCTGCCGCGGCTCTTGGTTCGTGGAATCAGCTGGCTCGGCCACACGCTCGAGCCTTCGGTGAACCGGGCGCTCGATCGCTTCCACGACGGCTACGAGTACCTGATTCACGGCTACCCGACGCTGCTTCGCCGCGTGCTGGCGCGGCCGCAGAAGACCCTGACCGCGGCGGCCCTGCTCTTCGTCGGCGCCCTGGCGGTCGGCTTCTTCCTGCCGCGAAACCTCTTCCCGCCGTTCACCCAGGGCGAGTTCCACTTCAATATCCGCTTGCCTGAGGGCACGGCGCTGGCGGTCACCGACCAAACGCTCGAGCGCCTGGAGCGCGTGGCGCGCCAGGATCCGCGCGTGAAGCTCGCGTACACGAGCGCGGGTCAGACCGATCTTTCGGCGTTCGCGGGCTCGGCCCGCGAGGCCAACCGCGGCCAGGTCGCCGTTCTCATGAAGAAGGCGACCGACCGTAAGGCCGAAGAGGCGGTGGCCGACGAGCTGCGCGACGAGATGTCGCAGATTCCGGGCCTCACGTACGAGTTCGAGCGCCCGGCGCTGCTCACCTTCAAGAATCCGGTCGAAGTCGAAGTCTATGCCTACGATCTCGACACGCTGCGTGTGGCGGCCAACGACGTGGCCGATCGCCTGGAGCACATTCGCGGTCTGGCCGACGTCGAGTCCTCGGTGCGCTCGGGCGACCCCGAGGTGCAGGTGACGTTCGATCGCGCGCGGCTCGCGGCCATGAATCTCGATCCGGCCCAGGCCTCGCGCCTGGTGCGTAACGCCGTGCAGGGCGAGGCGGCCACCCAGTTCTCCGATCTCGACCGCAAGCTCGACGTGCGCGTGCGCGCCGACGAGTCGCAGCGCTCGGTGGTGAGCGAGCTGGGCAACCTCGAGGTGGGGCGCAACAACGGCCAGCCGGTCTTGCTCGGCGCCACGGCCGACGTGCAGGTGAAGCGCGGGCCGGGCGAAGTGCGCCGCATCTCGCAGCAGCGCGCCGCCGTGATCAGCGCCAACCTCGCCGGACGCGACCTGGGCTCGGCCTCCAAGGAGATCCAGGCCACGCTCGCCGACATGCACCTGCCCGGCGACGCGCGCGTCGTCCTCGCCGGCCAGAACCAGGAGCTGGCGCAGTCGTTCTCCTCCTTGCGCTTCGCGCTCTTGCTCGCCGTCTTCCTCGTCTATCTCGTGATGGCGAGCCAGTTCGAGTCCTTGCTCCATCCCTTCGTCATCATGTTCGGCCTGCCGCTCGCCGTCGTCGGCGTGGTGGTGGCGCTCGTCGTCTCGCTCACCTCGGTGAGCGTCATGGTGCTCATCGGCATGATCGTCCTGGCCGGTATCGTGGTGAGTCAGGGCATCGTGCTCCTCGACTACACGAATCGATTGCGCAAGAAAGGCATGCCCAAGGTGGACGCGCTGGTCGAGGCCGGCATGGTGCGCATGCGCCCGATTCTCATGACCAAGCTCACCATCCTCCTGGGCGTGATCCCGATGGCGCTCAGCATGGGCGAAGGCGCCGAGATGCGCGCCCCCCTCGCCATCACGCTCATCGGCGGCATCGCCGGCGCCACGATTCTCACGCTGTTCGTGATTCCGGCGGTGTACGTGACCCTGGACCGCAGGCCGTAGGAGGGGAGCGTGAACCTCTCGCGCTGGGCGCTCCGCTATCCGGTGACCGCGAGCATGGTGCTCGTGTCGGTGGTCGCCGTCGGCCTGATCGCCGCTCCCAAGCTGCCGCTCGCCTTCTTGCCGGAAGTCGATTTCCCCGGGCTCGAGATCAACATTCCCTACCCCAACGCGCTCCCGGCACAGGTCGAAGAAGAGATCACCCGGCCCGCCGAGGAGGCCTTGGCCACGCTCTCGCGCGTGCGGCGCATCTCGTCTTTCTCCTCGCCCAACGCGGCCGACATCAACATGGAGTTCGACTGGGGCGAGGACATCGCGCCCCTGCGCGTCGAGGCGCGCGAGAAGCTCGAGCGCATCCGCGATCAGCTGCCGGCCGACGTCGACGTGATCCAAGTGAACAGCTTCCGCTCCTCGGACATCCCCGTGCTCGAGTGCCGCATCTCGGCCCAGCGCGATCTGTCGCGCGACTACGAGCTCTTGAACCGCCACGTGGCCGATCCCCTGCGCCGCGTGCCCGGCGTGGCCAAGGTCGAGCTGTACGGCGTCGAGCGCCCGCAGATCGTGATCGAATTCCGCCTGGACGACCTGCGGCGCCACTCGATCGACGCCGGCGAGCTGCTGTCGCGCCTCGATGCTTCGAACCGCTCGGCGAGCGTGGGCCAGATCCGTCGCGGCCAGGATCAGTGGCCGCTCCGCACCGTGAACCAGTTCACGACCGTGGACGAGATCCGGAACTTCCCGATCGACAACCAGGGGCTCAAGCTCTCCGACGTCGCCACCGTCGAGTACCGCGAGCCCGATCTCGACTACGGCCGCCACCTGAACGAGTCGCGCGCCATCGGCCTGAACGTCATCAAGGAATCGGGCGCCAACACGGTGCACGTGGCCGCCGCGGCGCGCCAGGTGCTGGACGGGATCGGCAGCGATCCCACGATGAAGGGGATTCAAGTCCTCACCTTCACCGATCAGGCCGAGGAGATCACGAACTCGCTGCGCGGGCTGCTCGAGGCCGGGATCATCGGCGCCATCCTCGCCGTGATCGTCTTGTTCTTCTTCCTGCGCAACACGGTCACCACGCTGGTGGTGGCGGCGGCCATTCCGTTCTCGCTGTGCGCGGCCGCGGCCCTCCTCTACTTCACCGGCCGCTCGCTCAACATCCTCTCCATGATGGGCTTGATGCTCGCGGTCGGGATGCTGGTCGACAACGCCGTGGTCGTGCTCGAAAGCATCTACCGGCACCGAGAAAAGGGCCACTCGCGCCTGCGCGCCGCCCTCGCCGGCTCGCAGGAAGTGCTGCCCGCCGTGGTCGCCGCCACCGCCACCTCGATCATCGTCTTCCTGCCTCTGGTGCTCGGCGGCAAGACCGAGATCACGACCTGGATCGGCGAAGTCGGGCGCACCATCATTTTCACCCTCGTGTGCTCGCTCTTCCTCTCGCTCACGGCCATCCCCCTGGCCATGGGCCGCGCGCTCCCGGTGACCACGCTCAAGCCCTCGCGCTGGATCTCGAAGCTGTCGAGCGTGCACCAGAAGATTCTCGAGTGGACGCTGCGCCATCGCGTGGCCACGGCCTTCATCGCGCTCGGCATCTTCGCCACCGCGATCGCCGCCTTCATCCCGGTGGACAAGAGCACGTTCACCGCGACCAAGGTGGAAGCGGTGCTCATCACCTACGAGTTCACCGACAACGTGAACTACCGCGAGGCCGAGAAGTACTGCACCAAGGTCGAGGACTGGATCCAGGCGCGCAAGGATTCGCTGCACGTGAAGTCGACCTACTCGTACTTTGGCAACAACCAGGCCTTCACCCGCGCCTATCTGGCCAAGGGTTACGCCGACGACGAGGGCGCGACCGAGCTGCGCAAGAGGCTGCGCGAGGAGCTGCCGCCGATCGCCGGCGCCAAGCTCACGCTGGGCGGCAACGACGACTCGGGATCGTCGCAGTTCGCCGTGCGCCTGTTCGGCGAGCCGGGCCCGCGCCTCGATCAGCTGGGCGAGGAGGTGCAGCGGCGCCTGGCGCTCGTGCCCGGCCTCACCGACCTGCACGTGGGCGGGGAGCGCGGCCGCGAGGAGATCGAGGTCAGTGTCGATCGCGATCGCGCCGCGCGCTATGGACTCACCTCGAACGAGGCGGGGCGCGCCGTGGCCATGTTCTTCCGCGGCCGTACCCTGGCGCGCTTCCGCGGGCCCGAGGGCGAAGTCGAGATGGAGGCCAAGCTCGCCGAGTCCGACCGCTCGAGCCTGGACGGCTTGAACGACATGCCGATCCGCACTCCGCGGGGCACGGTGCCCCTGGGCGCCTTGGCCGACTTCCAGAAGGTGCGCACGCCCTCGAGCGTCGAGCGCCAGATGCGCCACACGGTGCTGACGGTGACCGGCAACATCGATCCCAAGAAGGCGGGCGAGGTGCGCAAGGCCGCCTCACGGACCATGAACGCGGTCAGCTTCCCGACCGGCTACTCGTGGTCGTACGGACAGGGCTTCGAGCAGGAGAACGCCACGCAGCAGGAGCTGCTCATGAACCTCGTGCTGGCGCTGCTCCTCGTCTACCTCGTGATGGCGAGCCTGTTCGAATCGCTGCTTCACCCGTTCGCCATCATGCTGGCTTTGCCCTTCGCCTTCGTCGGCATCGCGTGGATGTGCCTGCTCACGCACTCGCCGTTCAACCTGATGGCGCAGATCGGGCTCCTGATCCTGATCGGCATCGTGGTCAACAACGGCATCGTGCTCATCTATCGCGTGCACCAGCTGCGCGAAGGCGGTATGCCGCGCCGCGAGGCGATCCTCGAGGCGGCGCGCGTGCGGCTGCGCCCCATTCTCATGACCGTGACGGCGACGGTGCTGGGTCTCGCACCGCTCGCGGTGGGCCAGAACCACGTCGGTGACGTTCTCTACTTCCCGCTGGCGCGGACGGTGATCGGAGGGCTCTTGGCGTCGGCCGTGCTGACCCTGGTTCTCGTGCCGTGCCTCTACACGCTGCTCGAGGACGGGGCGGCGCTGTTCGGACGGGTGTGGAAGAAAGGCCCGCGCGCCGCGTGACTCTCTAGGTGAAGTGGAGGAGCTGCACGAGCAGAAGCATGAACTCGGTGTGGATGATCTTGCCCAGGCCTTGCAAGGCCAGGACCGACACAATGGAAAGCAATGCGCCGAGGAGCGAGTACTCGAGCAGGTCTTGCCCGCCATCGCCCCGAAGCAAAACGCGCAGGGTCGCCTTCATGGCCAACCTCCCAAATCCGTGGGCGCCGATCCCGAGGGACCGGTGACGCACTCACTTCCGAAGTCTCGGCGGGGGCCGTGGCGGAGTCCGCACCAGTCCGCAGGACGCGCCTGAAAAATCGACAAGGAAACTACCAGCGCGGCCGTGGGCTCGCAAGGCCGATTGCGACCGCCCTCCGCGCCCTCGAGCGGCGTTGTGGGCGAGGCCATCTACTCGTCATCGGGATCGCCGGCCGGCCAGGAGATCGAAGCCATCGAGTCTTTCGACGAGGAGAGAGAGCAGGGGTCAGGCGGAGGGCAGAGTGTTCCGGGTCAGGACGAGAAAGCTGATGTCGTCCGGCTGCGGTGTGAGACCCACGAAGGATAGCACGGAGGAACGGATCCGCTCGAGAATCTGATCGGCCGTGCCGCCTCGCGTCGCGCCCAGGTCGTGCAGCACGCGGTCTTCCCCAAAGAGCTCCTCGCGCCGGTCCATGGCCTCGACGACACCGTCCGAGAAAATGACGAGGGCATCTCCTGGATCGAGCCGCGTCGTCCCGATCTCATAGCCCGAATCCGCGAGGGCCCCGAGTGGAACGCCGCCACGGTCGAGCCTCTCGAGGGTGCCATCGGCCCGCTGCAGCGCCGGAGGCTGATGGCCCGCGCTGACGTAGGTCAACGTTCCTTCGCGGGGATCGAGATCGCCGAAGAACGCCATGGTGAAATGCTTGCCCTCGATGCCACGGTTCCAGCACCAGCGGTTCATTTGCGAGGTCAATTCGCCCAGCGGCATCCGTGAATCGACCAGGGTTCGCAGGCCGGCCTGAAAGGTGGCCATGAGCAGGGCCGCCGGCATCCCGGTTCCTGCGACGTCAGCCATCACGAGGAAGACTCGATCGCCTCCCGGATAGGCGTTGTAATAATCGCATCCCACGTCGGCGGCACGACGCGAAGCGAACGCAAGGCGGTATCCAGGGATCGATGGAGGAGCATGGGGCAAGAGCCACTCGGCAATCTCTCCCCCCAACTCGGAGTCGCGCCGCAGGGTCGCGTGCTCGGCCAGCTCGTAGCCGAGCAGCAACAAGAGGACGAAGAACCCGAGGGCCAGGGCGACCCAGTTGCGATCGAGCATTCCCAATTGCCACAGGCGGTATGTCTCCCACAGCTCGAAGATCGCCACCGTCGTGAGCGCAAGGCGCCTGAGCGGCGAAATGCTGGAGAGAAAGGGCCAGAACAGCACTCGCACGATGTCGAACGAACGCCGCCTTGGCCAACGCACGTGGCGGAAACCGGGCGGCCCGCTCGGGGGGGCGGAGCTCGCGCCCGGGAGGAGATCATCGTTCATGGCTTCTCCACGTGTTGAGACGCGGGCGCGTCCGGATGGTCACGCGCGGCGCGACCATGGATCATACCTCCGCGCCGAGCGTTCGACGCGTCCCATCGCGGTCTTGCGACCCGTTGCCTCGCCGGCTAAACTGCCCCCTGGCCACGGCTCGACGCCTCGGGCGACGGCCTGCGGAGAGATGTCCGAGCTGGTCGAAGGAGCACGACTGGAAATCGTGTAGGTGCCAAAAGCGCCTCGAGGGTTCGAATCCCTCTCTCTCCGCCAGTCTCGGCGGAAAGCGGACTCGAACCTCCGCTTCCCCCTCGCGCATTTCCAAATCCGGACTGTGGGGATGTAGCTCAGCTGGGAGAGCGCCTCGTTCGCAACGAGGAGGTCGGCGGTTCGATCCCGCTCATCTCCACCAACATTCCGCGGCGGGCCGGTATGGCCCGCCGGCTCATTTCAAGCGGTGATTCGGGGCGGCAGGACGGCCAGGCCTCGCGCGACCGGAGATTGTGAACCCCGTCAGGACCGGAAGGTAGCAGCGGTAAGCAAACCCTTCGGTGCGCCGCGGGCTCCCTGGTCGTCTTGGCGCCCCACGCGCCCAGGATGGAC
>DATFWU010000060.1:0-12312 GCA_035259005.1 Candidatus Eiseniibacteriota bacterium | reverse complement strand
TGCCGGGAGCAGGACTCGAACCTGCACGGGCCTTGCGACCCAGGGGATTTTAAGTCCCCCGCGTCTACCATTTCGCCATCCCGGCCAAAGTGGTGGCGAGTGTAGCATGAGAGAAACAGCGAGCCTCCCATGCCCAAGACGCTCTGGACTCTCGGCCACAGCAACGTGTCGCTCGAAGCGTTTCTCGAGCTCGTGCAATCGTTCGATCTGCGCGCGCTCGGTGACGTGCGTTCCTTTCCCGCCTCAAGGCTTCATCCGCAATTCAACCGCGAGGCGCTGGCCAAATCTCTGGCCGCTCACCAAATCGACTACCGCTGGTTCCCCGGGCTGGGGGGGCGGCGCAAGCCGGCCGCGGAGAGCCCGCACCGCGCGTGGCGCGTCGAGGGCTTTCGCGCCTACGCCGACTACATGGATACGCCCGAGTTCGAGCAGGCGCTCTCGGAGTTTCTCGAGTGGGGGGACGAGCGGCGCACCGGATACTTCTGCGCCGAGCGTCTCTGGTGGCAGTGCCACCGGCGGCTCATCTCCGACCGGCTCGTGACGCGAGGGTTCGCGGTGCGTCACATCACGGCGCCCTTCAAGGACGAGCCGCACGTGTTGACCGAGTTCGCGCGGCTCGAGGGCGACCAGCTCGTCTACGATCGCGATCTCTTCGAAGGCAAAAAGAAAACGGCCGGGGGCTGACTCCCGGCCGATGTGCTCGTTTCGTACTTGCTAGTCGACGTCCGCCTCCATCTCGACATGCTCCGCCACGATGTCCTCGAGACGATCGAGCGCCACCAGGGGTCGCGTCGTCGCGTAGGCTTGGAAGCACAGGGCGAAGATCCCGAACAAGGCGAGGTTCACGCCGATCTCGGGCAGGCCGAAGGGAAGCTTCGACACGTAGACCGAAGGATAGATCATCATCAGCCGCTCGATCCACAGGCCCACCAGCACGACCGTGGCGAAGAAGAAGTGGGTACCCATGTTGCGCTTGGCCGCGAGATTCATGAAGCCCGAGAAAGGCACGAACCAGGTGAGGCCGAGGGCGGCCACCGACCACGGCAAGTAGGGCTGGCGCATGCGGCGCACTACCCAGCCTGTCTCCTCCGGCATGTTGGCGTACCAGATGGGCAGGAACATGGACCAGAAGAGGTATACCCAGAAGATCGAGAAGGCGAAGATGAGCTTGCCGATCTGGTGATAGTTGTCGCGCGTTTGCCAAGCTTCGAGGCCGTAGGCCCGCCGACACAAGATCGAGAGCACGGAGGTCATCGCCCAGCCCATCAAGATCCCGCCCATGAAGAACCAGGCGCCGAGCATCGTGCCCGCGAAATGAACGTCCTGCGACATCACCCAATCCCAGCACACGACCGTGTAGGTCGCCGCATACACCGGGATCAGCGCGCCGCCGAAGCGCGGCAGATCCACCGCGGCCGAGGCGATCTCGGCCTGATCGCCCTTCCAGCCGGCGCTCCACTTCTGATAGCGCGCCTTGAGCGGCTCGGCCACGTAGGGCGCGGCGAGACCGGCGTCGACGCGGCGCACGCGCCGCATGTACAGCACCGAGAGTGCCGTGCAGATGCCCACGAGCCCGATCTGGCGCACGAGCATGAACGGTAAATTGAGATAGGCTGCCTTGTCGCCTTCCACGGGATGCTTCACCCAGGGGAAGATCCACGCGTTCCCGGCGAGCAGCGAGACCACGAAGATGGCGTACGCCCACGGCAGAAACGACCCTGCCCCCACCGCCACGCGCTGGAAGCCGACCGCGTACTTCGCCTTGGTCAGGTACATGACACCCGAGACCACGAGACAGCCCTGCGCCATCACCATCCAGAACATGAGACCGTGATTGAGGGCGCTCCACCCGCGCTGCGGATCGGAGACCACGGTCATGGCGAAGACGGCGACGCCGATCAGCGCCAAAACGGCGAAGGTCGCGCGCACGCCCCCGTTGGGCTTGCCCGGGATCTTGGCCGCGATGTCGCGCGGCGTGGGCATCACCATCGCGTGATCGCTCATGGCGTCGGGTGCTCGCGCTGCAGCTTGCGCACGTAGTTCACGATGTCCCAGGCCTCGTTGGGGCGCACGGCGAAGCCGTACGAGGGCATGATGATGCCGCCGTGACGAATGTACGAATAGATGTAGCCGTCGGTGCGTCCGCGCGTCACCGCACCTGTCAGCATGGGCGGCGGCATGAAGCCCTTCTGCACCACGGGGCCCATGCCTTCGCCGTGCATGTTGTGGCACGGATAGCAGAAGGTCTCGAAGCGGCGCTGGCCCCGGTTCTCGGAAACGGTGTCGGCGGCGATCGGATTCTTGTACGTGGCCTCGACGTCACGCGGCTTGGCGAACTCGCGTCCTTGCAGAGGCACCGAGAACTCGGGCGGCGCCACCGGCATCTCCTGCGGCTTGATCGAGACCTGGTCGTCGAGGTCGTGCGTCCACGGCATGGCCACGGTCACTCCCGTGCCCACGATCATGGCCACCACGGCCCAGATGACGAGCTTCCTAAGCGCCCGCAACGCGCGCCTCCTCCGCTCCCGCGGCCCGCATGAGATCCGCCGCCTGCCGCGCCCTGTCGGGCGCGGTCGCCACCCACAACCCGATCCGGTCTTCGCTGAAGCGCCGGTCGTAGCCTTCCTGCTCGACGAACTTGGGCAGCCCGCTCCACAGCAACAGCGCGGTGAGATTGAAGATCGAGCCGATGAGGATCGTGCACTCGAAGCCGATGACCACGAACGGCGGCCAGGAGACGATCTCCTTGCCGCCCGTGATGATGGGCCAGTCGAGCGACGTCCAGACGCAGAGCGCGAAGCCGCTCGCGCAGCCGAGCAGCGCGCCGAACAAGGTCACCCAGCGCGTCGAAGAGCGCGTGTGATCGACTTCGTGCTCCAGCTCGTGGAAGTAGGTCGGCGTCATGGCCTGGACGGAGAACCCCTGCTTCTTGAGGTTCCGCACCGCGTCGATGGCGTCGTCCAGGTATTCGAAGACGCCAAGCGCTCCGGTTTCGCGCTTCACGCGGCCTTCTCCTTCCTGCTGCGCCGGAACGGCCGCGGCAGAATCTCCTTCAGCTCGGTGATGGAGAAGGTGGGCAGGAAGCGCACAAAGAGCAGGAAGTACATGAAGAACCAGGCGAACGAGCCGGCCGTGATCCCCCACTCGACGAACGTCGGCTTGTAGCCGCCGCGCCAGATCCAGGGAGAGAAGTTGGCGTTCAAGGACTGCACGATGATGACGAAGCGCTCGTACCACATGCCCACGTTCACGAAGAGCGTGATGACGAAGAGCGTGGGGATGTGGGTGCGGTTGCGGCGCTTCCACAGGAGCTGCGGGATGATGCAGTTGCACGCCGCCATGACCCAGAACGCCCAGCCCATAGGACCAAAAGCGCGGTCCCAGAAGGCTTGGCGCTCGTAGGGATTGCCGCTGTACCAGGCCATGAAGAACTCGACCAGGTACGAATAGGTGACGATGTTGCCGGTGAAGAGAATGAGCTTCGCCATGGCATCGAAATGCCAGTCCGTGATGTATTGCTCGAGCTTGAACGCCTTGCGGATAGGCACGATGAGGGTGACCACGAGGGCCATGCCCGAGAAGATCGCGCCGGCGACGAAGTAGGGGGCGAAGATTGTCGAGTGCCAGCCGGGATTCTGCGCCATGGCGAAGTCCCACGACACGACGCTGTGCACGGAGAGCACGAGCGGCGTGGCGAAGGCGGCGAAGTAGATGTAAGTCTGAGCGTAGTGCTTCCAGTTGCGGCTCGTTCCCCGCCAGCCCAGCGCCAAGAGCGAATAGAGCTTCTTGCGTAGGCCGGTCTCGCGGTCGCGCATGGCCGCGATGTCGGGGATCATGCCGACCACGAAGAAGATGGCCGACACCGTGAAATACGTGCTGACCGCGAACACGTCCCAGACGAGCGGCGAGCGGAAGTTGACCCAGATCTGACGCTGGTTGGGATACGGAATGAGCCAGTAGAAGAACCAAATGCGCCCGAGGTGGATGAGCGGGAAGAGTCCCGCCGTCATGACCGCGAATACGGTCATGGCCTCGGACACGCGGTAGATGGCCTGCCGCCAGCCCGCCCGGAAGAGGAACAGGATCGCCGAGATCAGCGTGCCCGAGTGCGCGATACCAACCCAGAACACGAAGTTCGTGATGTAGACGGCCCACATGGCAGGGCGCGTGTAGCCGGTGACTCCCAGGCCCTTGAAGAGCTGGTAGAACCAGCAGCAGATGCCGAACGTCAGCACGAGCAGATCGAGCCCGAAGACCACGAGCCACGCCTTGCCGACGCGGTGGCCGATCGAGGCGATGTCCTCGTTGATCTTGCGGTAGGTGAGGCCCTTCATCGCTTCCATCAGGCCTCCACCTCGGCTTCGGCCGGCACCGGAGTCTCTTCCTTGATGCGCCGGCTCACCTTCTTGAGATAGGTGATCGACGGCAGCGTGTTGAGATCGGCGAACACGTGATAGCTGCGGGCGTCCTTGGCCGTCTTGGCCACGCGGCTATTGGCGTCGGCCAAGTCACCGAAGAGGATGGCCTGGGTCGGGCACCCCTGGGCGCAGGCCGGCGTGATGTCGCCGTCACGCACATCGCGGTTCTGGTCGCGCGCGATGTCTTTGCCCTCGCGGATTCGCTGCAGGCAGAAAGTGCACTTCTCCATCACACCCTTGGAGCGCGTGGTGAGATCCGGATTGAGCTGCCAGTTGAGCGGCGACACCCAGCAGTCGTAGTCGAACCAGTTGAAGGCGCGCACCTTGTACGGGCAGTTGTTGCTGCAATAGCGCGTGCCCACGCAGCGG
Source organism: Candidatus Eiseniibacteriota bacterium (assembly GCA_035259005.1). GTDB lineage: Bacteria > Eisenbacteria > RBG-16-71-46 > RBG-16-71-46 > DASYSL01 > DASYSL01. Next base: position 7,525 of record DATFWU010000060.1, on the reverse strand, counting down.
TTGTAGACCTGAACGTTGAGCCCTTCCGGATTGTGGTAGGTCGCGTACACCGGGCACACGGTCTCGCACGGGGCGTTGCCGCACTGCTGGCACATCATGGGGACGAAGCGCGTCTCGATCCCGCCCTCGACGTCCTCGTAGTAGCGCTCGATGCGAAGCCAGGCCATCTCACGGCCGCGCACCATGTTCGTCTTGCCCACCCAGGCGATGTTGTTCTCGGCGTAGCAGGCGCTGACGCACGAGCTGCAGCCGATGCACGACGAGAGATCGATCGCCATGCCCCAGCGATGGTGGGCACGGTTGTACTGGTTGTAGCCCGTGGGCGGTTGATAGGCGTCGGGCGCGAGCTGTTTCTCGTGCAAGCCGTTGAGCTGCGACGTGCGGTCGCGGAACGTCGGCATGGTGAGAAACGGCGGCGTGCCCTCGGGTCCGGCCGCCGGGCCGTGCGCCATGTCGCTTCCCGCCGGCGTCGGCTCGCCCTTGGGCTCGGGAGCCCCCGCGGGAGCGCCGGCGAGCGTGAGCGGAATGGCGCGGGCCACCGCGCGATCGGCCTGGCGGCCAGGGCCGCCGGTGTGTATGAGCGTCCACGGCTTACCCGTCTTCGTGACCTCGACCTTGGTCGCCAAGAAGGCGCGTCCCCCCGACGAGGCGTCCTCGGCGGCGGGCAAGAAGTCGAACAGATTCACGCCGCGGCCCTGCGCGTAGCGGCCGTACTCGGTGTGGCCGTATCCGGTCGGCACCGCGATCACGTCATTGCGCATGAGCGGGTTGATCGCGACCGGCAGCTCGACCTTGGCCGAGCCCGTGTCGATCGCGAGCACGTCACCGTAATCGACGCCCAGCTTCTTCGCCGCGTCGGGCGAGATCTCGCACCAGTGATCCCACGCCACCTTGGTGACCGGGTCCGGGATCTCGAGCAGCCACGGCTTGTTCGCTCCCGCGCCGTCGGCGTGATACGGATGCGGATAGGCGTAGAGCGTGAAGTCGCCCTTGCCGGCGAGCGCGGGCGCCACCAGCGCGGGCACGCCTCCCCCGCCGCCAGCACCGCCCGTCGGCAGATCGGCTGGATACACGCCGCCCTGGGTGAGCTGGTTGTTGAACACGTCGGCGTTTCCGCCCCAGCGGCGAATCAAGTGCTCGCGGAAGGTGGCATCGGGGAACTTGGCGGCCTTGGCGCCGCCCTCGGCGCGCGCGAGTCCGATCAGCACGTCGGCGGTCTGGCGCGTCTGGAACACCGGACGCATGGCCGGCTGGCGCAAGCCGCGCACGCCCTTCACGGGCTCGGCATCGCCCCAGGATTCGAGCGCGTGATGATCGGGAAGAATGAGATCGCAGAGCGAAGACGTCTCGTCGTAGTAAGGCGAGAACGAGACCTTGAAGTCGGCCTTGCCCGCCGCCTGCGAGAACCCGGTCGCGCTGCCCAGCCAGTAGCCCGGATTCGTGCCATGCACGAAGAGAAGCTTCACGTTGCCGCTGCCCAGACGATTCACCGCCTGGCGCGCGGCGCGGAAGCTCGCCGTGTTGCCCGGATCGAATCCCGGGGACGGCGAGAGTGCCGTGCCCACGGAGCCGAGCGCGCGGTTCAGAAGGAAGACAGCCGCCCAGGTTTCGGTCGCGTTCGTACCCGATCCCGCAGTCGAGGGGCCGAGAACCAACGCGGGACGGTTCTCCTGTAGCTCTTTGACGAGTCGCGCGAGTGTGTCGGGGGCGATGTCGCAATCCTGCGCCACACGCGCGAGATCGTAGCCCGAAACGCCGCCGCCCAGCGCCTGCGCGAGACCGAGCGCCAGCAATCCTTCGGTGCCGGGGCGAATCGCGATCCACTCGTCGGCGTTGTGCCCGGTGAGCGAGAGACGCGGCTCCACCTGCACGTGCTTGCCCATCACGCCGCCGCGCGCCGAGTGGAAGGCGTCGTAGCCGCGCGCCTGGGCGAGCGGCATGCCCCACGTGTCCAGGAAGTCGGCGCCGAGGGAGAGCAGATACTTGGCCTTGCTCGGATCGACGATGGGCACGGTGCTGGTGCCGAAGGCGCGCTTGGCGGCCTCCTTCACCGGCGCGTAATCGAAAGGCTCGTAGGCCACGCGCTCGGCGCCGTGCGCCGCGCACCAATCGTCGAGCAACGCGTTCCACGTGCCGGTCTCGCCGCCCGTCCAGAACTGGATGGCGCCCGCGGTCGCCGAGGCGGCGACCAGCTTTTCCTGCAGCATCCAGAGCGCGTCGTCCCACTTCACGTCGAGCCAGCGGCCGCCGCGCTTCCACTTGGGACCGGGCACGCGGTCGGGATTGTAGAGGCCCTGCACCGACGCTTGTCCACGCGCGCACAGCGTGCCCTTGTTCACTGGATGGGCCGGATTGCCCTCGACCTTGAGCGCGCGTCCTTCGCGCGTGCGCACGTGGATGCCGCAGCCCGCCGGGCACTCGTCGCAGGTGCTCGCATACCAGGTCGAGAGCCCGACGATATCGTCGTTGGGCGGATTGACGTAAGCGATCAGGCGATCGGCCTTGGGCGGCAGGCAACCGGCCACCGTCGCCGCGCCGGCCGTGGCGCCCACGAGCTTGAGGAAGTCACGTCTCGAGATGCCGTGATGCGGCTCGTTCATCCGAGTCTCTTCCTCACTTGTGGCACGTGGCGCAGTCCAGGCTCGTGGCGTGGACCGGATCGTTGAGACGCGCTTTGTGGCAAGTCACGCAGAATCCCATGTTGAGCGTGTGCGCGAGCTTGACGTGGTCTTCGGTCTGGATCTCGCCGTGGCACGTCTGGCACGCGATGCCCGCCTGGATGTGGCGCTCGTGCGTGAAGCGCACGTGGTCCGGGATGTCGTTCACCTTGACCCAGGGAATCGCCTGCTGCCGGTTCCAGTACTGCGTGAGCATGATGACGCCCGGCTTGTCGGTGCCCACCAGCTTGTGGCACCCCATGCAGGTCGATACCGCCGGCACCCGGGCCACCGGCGACTTGTCGGCGCCGATGTGGCAATAGAGACACGGAATATGATTGTCGCCGGCGTGGATCTTGTGGCTGAACTGTGGGATGGGCTGCGGCGGCGCCTGCCCCTGCTGGGCTTGCTTCACGACGTCCAGGACATTGGCCAACGAATCAGCCTGCTGCCCCGGAGTCGAAGGCGGCGGGACCTCTTGACTGTCGGCCATCGACCGGAGCGCGAATAGGGCGCCGGCCAAAGCGACAACCGCGATGAGAAGGGACAGAACGTGAGTTCGTCGCATGGTTGGGGCGTTCGGGCCGCAACTTAGGTTGAACCCACGCCCCTGTCAACTTTGTTCGCGCTCGGACATCCCAAGTTGATCGCTTCGGATTGCTCCGCGGAGGGTCAGCGGACGGCGGTCACCGCTTCTTCGAGGAGGGAAACGCCGCTCGCGGGATCGAACGCGTGCAGGTGGGCGGAGTCGGGCACGAGATCGACCTGCTGCTCGACCGCGGGCGGCTCGCCTTGCGAGACACGCACCACGATCTCCCCTACCGCCGTGTCCACATGAACGAGCGTCTCGTTGCCGAGCGGCTCGCGCACCGCGACGCGCCCGGGAAGCGGCGTCGCGCCGTCGGACGAAGGCCCGAGACGCCAATGCTCGGGACGCACGCCGAGCACGACTTCCTGTCCCGCGCGAGCCGCGAGCGCCGCGCGTGTTTCGGCAGGAGCCGCCACAGCGGCCGGCCCAAACGTTACGCGCGATCCATCGGAGGAAACCCGCCCCGTCAGGAAATTCATCGACGGGCTGCCGATGAATCCGGCGACGAAACGGTTCACCGGGCGGCGATAGAGCGTCATGGGATCGGCACACTGCTGCAAACGCCCGCCCTCGAGCACCGCGATGCGCTGGCCCAGCGTCATGGCTTCGACCTGGTCGTGCGTCACGTAGATCATCGTGGTGCCGAGCTGGTGATGGAGCCGCGCGATCTCGGCGCGCACCGAGGTGCGCAGCTTGGCGTCGAGGTTGGAGAGCGGCTCGTCGAAGAGGAAGAGCTTCGGCCGGCGCACCAAAGCGCGTCCGAGGGCGACACGCTGGCGTTCGCCGCCCGACAGCTCGCGCGGCCGCCGCGTCAGATAGTGCTCGATGCCGACGAGCTTGGCGGTGTCCTTCACGCGCGACTCGATCTCGGGGCGCGGCATCTTGCGGAGCTTCAAACCGAACGCCATGTTCTCGAACACGCTCATGTGGGGATAGAGCGCGTAGTTCTGGAACACCATGGCGACGTCGCGGTCCTTGGGCGGCACGTCGTTCATGCGCTTGCCGTCGATGCGCAATTCGCCCGAGGTAATCTCCTCGAGACCGGCGACCATGCGAAGCGCCGTCGACTTGCCGCAGCCCGAAGGACCGACCAAGACGAGCAGCTCGCCGGGCGCGATGTCGATCGACACGTGGTCGACCGCGGGGCGCTCTTTTCCTGCGTAGACCTTGGTGAGCCGGTCCAGCTCGACGCGCGTCATGGCCGGGCCATCCTAGCACGCGTGGGCAAGTGCCGCGGCGTCACAGATCGAGCTCTTCCAGGTCCTCTTCTTCCATGCCGAGATAGTGTCCGACCTCGTGGAGCAGGGTGACGCGGATCTCCTCCACCAGCTCCTCGCGCGTGCCGCACGAAAGCTCGAGGTTGCGCTGGAAGAGATGGATGACGCCGGGCACCGATTCCGCGCTCGCGCCGTCCCGAGGCACGCCGTCGTCGTAGTAGCCGACCAGATCGGGCCCCGGCGTTCCGCGACCCTTCCCGAAGAGCGTGTCGTCGGGATAGGGCTCGACCACCACGTTGACTTCCTCGAGCCGGATCGCGAACTCGGGCGGAAGCTCGCGGATCGCCTCCTCGAGCACGGAGTCGAATTCGTCCTCACTGAGCCGGGGAGGAACCGGGAAACCTTCGGGGTCGAGCTGGGCGGCGATCGCGAAGCCCTTCTCCGCCTCGTGCGCGAGCGCGGGGTCGTGGCGCGACTGCCATTCGCGCAGGCAGGCGAGCCAGTAGTGACCCTCGGCCCAATCAGGCTCTTCCTTCACCGCCTCGGTGAGATGTTCCTCGGCCGAGTCGATCTCGTTGGCCATGAACTCGCAGGCGCCGAGCGCGGCTTTGGTCTCGGGACCTCCGCAATCGTGGTCGACCGCCCACTCGAGGAGCGGTCGCGCGTGCTCGTGGTCGTCGGCGTAGTAGCGCGCCAGCCCCACGAGCGCGCAGGCCTCGGGATCGCGCACGTCGTCGGCCACCCAGGGGCCGAGCAATTCTTCCACGCGCTCGAGCTCTCCCTGCGAGAGCGCGGCGTCGGCTTCGTCGTAGGCTTCGTCGGTCGGTCTCTCGCGTTCCATGCGTGGCCCCTTGTTCCCTGCGCGTCGTCTCGCCATTGTAAGGGCCGCCATCCTTATGTGCACCCTCCTGGTCCACGTGCCCGCCAATCCCCGCGAAGCGCTCTGGCTCGGCGCCAATCGCGACGAGGCCTACGAGCGCCCGAGCGACGACCCGGCGTGGCTGGCACGCGACCCGTGGATTTGGGGTGGGCGCGACCGGGAGGCCGGTGGCACCTGGCTCTGCGCGCGCGCGTCGGCCCCGTCGCGCCTGGTGGCCGTGCTCAACCGCCCGCCGCGCCCCGGTAGCGACCCGCACGCCCCTCCCCCGCCCGACGGCTCCAAGCGCTCGCGGGGACTCTTGTGTCTCGAAGCCGCCGGCGCTGCCACGCGCAGCCTTGCGGAGGAAGAAGCGCACCGCCAAGTGGAGGTCCACGGCTCGGCGCCCTTCAATTTGTTCTTGGCGGATGCAGAGTTCGTGCGCGTCGCCGCCTACGATGGACACGCGCTCACCTGGCGCTCGCTCGCTCCCGGCTGGCACGCGCTCACTCATGGCGATCCGGACGACGCTTCCGACCAGCGCGTGGCGCGCGCGCTGCGCGAGCTGGAAGGCGCCGCACCCGGTTTCGAAGCGCTCGTGCGCGTGCTGGCGGAGAACGAAGGCCACGGCGCCGCGTGCCGACACGGTGAACGTTACGGCACCGTTTCTTCGTCGGTCGTGCGCGCCGATCTTCAGCAAGCCGTCTTCGATTGGCGTTACGCGGCTGGCCCACCCTGCCACACACCCTACGTCGAGACGCTCGTGCGCCTCCCCTCGTAGCGCTCTACCTTCTCGGTGTTGAGCGTCACCGCGCCGTGGGACGACTCGACGCGGCCTTCGGCCACGAACGGGCCGAGCCCGGACAATCGGCCCATGGCGCGGCGATAGGCGTCGGGGAAGAGCGTGCACTCGACGAGGCCGGTGCCGTCGTCGAGGGTGAGGAAGAGCATGCGGTCGCCGCGCGTCGTGGCCACGCGACGGGCGGCGGCCACGAGGCCGGCCACACGCACGCGCTCGCCCACGCGGCGCTCCACGTCGGCCGCCGGTGCCAATCCGAGTGCGGCGCGCGTGCGCTTGCGCGCTTCGAGGCTCCACGGCCCCTCCCCCGCGGGCAGGAGATCGGGCGAGGCCAGCTCGACCGGATGCGCGCGCACGCCGAGCCCCAGCGTCTGCCATTCGAGCAAGCGCAGGCGCGCCGGCTCGAACTCGGGCAGCTCGGGCACGGCAACCGGCGAGCGCCGCACGTGGAACGCCCCTTCCTCTTCCGCCTCGCCATAGCGCGCGTGCGTCGCTTGCGCTTCGCAGCGCAGGCTCGCGCGTGTGCGCCCGAGTTGGTCGAGCGCGCCGGCTGCGATCAGGTTCTGCGCTTCGGTAAGCGACGGCCGCGCGCGCGCCAGAAAGTCGGCGAGCGAGGAGAACGCGCCGCCTTCCTCGCGTGTGGTGAGAAGGCGCGTGCGCGTCGCTTCCGAGAGATCGCGCACGCCCGAGAGCCCGAGGCGCACCGGCCCGGTCTCGGGATCGCCGTCGGGCTCGAGCACCGCGGCCTCGGCCGAGCGATTCACGCACGGGAGCCGAAAGCGAACGCCATGGCGCTCGGCGTCGGCCACGTGCACCCACAGGGGGTACATGCCGGCGTGGTTGGCGAGCAGCGCCACCGCGAACGCCGCCGGCCAGCGCGCCTTCAAGTAGCCGGCCTGATACGCGAGCACGCCGTAGCCCGCGGCGTGCGCCTTGCAGAAGGCGTAGGCCGCGAAGCGCGAGAGATCCTCCCAGGCGGCGCGCGCCACGCTTTCGTCCACGCCACGCTCGGCGAGTCGCGCCAAGAAGAGACGGCGCACCGGCTCGCGCTCCTCGGTGCTCTTGGCGCCGACCAAAGCGCGACGGAAGAGATCGCCCTCGGCGAGCGTCCAGTCGGCCAGCGCCGCGGCCACCGCCATCACGTCTTCTTCGTAGAGCAGCACGCCGTAGCTCTCGGCCAGCAAGGGCTCGAGCCGCGGATGGAGATAGCGCGCCTGCTCCAATCCACGCGCGCGCTTCACGTAGGCGTCCTTCATGCCCGAGCCGGCGGGCCCGGGGCGGATGAGCGCCACGGCCGCGATCGTCTCGTCGACCGAGCGCGAGCGCAGCATGCGCAGGAGATTCCTCATGCCGGGCGACTCGAGCTGGAAGACACCGAGCGTGTCGCCGGCCGCGATGAGAGAGGCC
>DATFWU010000059.1:0-6526 GCA_035259005.1 Candidatus Eiseniibacteriota bacterium | reverse complement strand
CGAGCACGCCGCATTTGGATTTATGCCCCGACTCCGCGCTGGCCTCATTTCGATTCTCGTTCTGATCCTCGCCTCCTCGATGGCGGGGGCGCAGACGGCGTCGCTCGTTCCGGGCGCGCACACAGACCCCAGTCCGCCGGCCCAAAAGGAGACGCTCAAAGCCAAAGATCTGCTGAACCAAGGGCGGATCTTCGACGCGCTCCTTGCTTTCCAGAGCGCGTTCGCGCTCGATTCGCTGTCTTCCCAGGCGGCGGAGAATCTCGGCATCGCCTACCAGACGGCGAATCTCCCGCGCGACTCCTACGACGCCTTCCGCCGCGCCACCGATCTCGATCCCACGTCGGCCTCGGCGTGGAATCGCGCCGGACAAGTGCTGCTCGCGAGCCTGGGGCGGCCGGCGGCGGCTCTCGCCTCGTTCGAGCACGCGCTCACGCTCGATCCCGATTACGGGCCCGCGCTCTTCTCGCGCAGCATCTACTACCTGTTCCGCGGCGAGCTGGACAAAGCGGACAAAGACATCGAGCAGGCGCGCCTGCGTCCCGGGAGCGAGGATGAATCGCGCTTCTACTATGGCGCTCAGCTCCAGATGCTGGTGTCCCGCGGTCAGTACCATGAAGCCGAGCAGGGGCTGCGCCAGCAGGTCTTCGAGTTCCCGTCCGACGTGCGCTCCGGGCAATCGCTCGTGATCGCGTACCGGATGATGGGGCGGCCTGCGGACGCGCGAAAGCAGATGGACCAGCTGGCGACGCTGTTGGCGCCGCAGGAACCGCTCAGCATCGAGACCGGTCTCATCGAGGAAGCGCTCGGCCACCGCGATTCGGCGATCGTGGCGTACAACATCGCGTGGCAGCTCGATACGACGAGCGCCGAGGCCGGATTTCACCTGGCCCGTATCTATTTCGCGCAGGGCGACACGCTGCGCGGCATGTCGTGGCTCTCGCTGGTCGAGGGCCGGGATCCCGGCTTCTATCCCACGGCGATCCTCGCCGCCCGCGCCTTCGCGGCGCGCGGAGACAAGGCTCTCGCCGATCGCGCGCTGGCCCGCGCCAAGCATCTGCATCCCTCGACGCTCGGCGGGCTCACCGACATCGTGCCCGCGGGTCCCGATAGCGCCATCGCCAAGGCGGAGCGCGATCTCTTGAGCGGCGATCTCACGGCGGCCTTGAATCGATGCTACGCGGCGACGACGAACACCGGAGAGCGGGGCAGAGCGCTCCTGCTCGCCGCCTGGGCGAGCCATCGTCCGCCGGGAGCGCCGGCGACCGCGGTGGCGCAGCTCGAGGCCGCGCTCGAGTCCCTGCCCGCGTCCGACAAGCTGGCGCGCGCGGAGGCCGAGAGGGAGCTGGGGAAGGCGCATCTGCGGATCGGCAATCGCGAGGACGCGCGCCAGCATCTCGAGAAATCGCTCGAGATCTTGCCGGCCAAAGACCCGGGGGCCGCACCCGCGGCCGCCGTGCTCTTGGGTCTCTACCTCGATGCCGGCGACAAGGCTTCGGCGGCCAAGCTGGCCAAAAAGGTCGGCAACACGGACGATCCGGACCTGCTCAGCGCGCTCGGCCGCGTGGCCGATTCGTCCGGCGACGGGAAGGGTGCGGCCGCCCTGCGCGACCGCGCCAAGGCCATGGCCTTCCTGCCCTAGGCGCGCGCCCGCGGCGGTGCTCTTGACCGTTCGGCGAGCCGTCAAGATACTGGTCTCGCTGTCCGGCTTCCCCGTCGGCTCGGAAAAAGAGCCGATGCGGTCGCGACCCCACGCGATCGTTCCGACATGCGGCCCAGAGCGGGTCGCGGAGCCGGGCACGCATGAGAGAGAAAGGAACACAGATCGTGGCAAAAGGTACTGTGAAGTGGTTCAACGAGGCCAAGGGCTTCGGCTTCATCTCGCAAGAGAACGGCGAGGACGTCTTCGTCCACTACTCGGCCATCCAGGGTGATGGCTTCCGCACTCTGGCCGAGGGAGACAAGGTCGAGTTCGACGTGGTCAAGGGGCCGAAGGGCTACCAGGCCGCGAACGTGCGCAAGTCGAACTAGCGCACGCGGGCTGGTTGCAGAGGACGACCATCCGCACAATCGAGAAGGCCGGTGACCTGCCGGCCTTCTCTCTTTTTTCCTGGCCCGTCTGCCACTAGAATGCCGCCGCCATGACGAACGCACTGGGCACGAAGAAGATTCGCATCCTCGGCGTCCCCATCGACCTCGGCGCCGGGCGGCGCGGCGTGGACATGGGACCGTCGGCGCTGCGCGTGGCCCGCCTCGGCGAATCGGTGCGCGCCTTGGGCTACGAGGTCGAAGACGGTGGCGACGTCCCTGTGCGCAACCCCGAAGAGCAGCCCCACGGCGACGCCCGCCTCAAGTTCCGCGATCCTATCCGCGACATGGCCGAAGCGCTCTCGGAGCGCGTCGCCAGCACCGTGGCCGACGGCTGCCTGCCCGTGATCCTGGGCGGCGACCACTCGGTGGCCATCGGCTCGACGGCCGGGCTCGCGCGCGCCCTCAAGCCCCGCGGCGAGTCGTTCGGAATCATCTGGTTCGACGCCCACGCCGACATGAACGTGCCCGAGTCGACGCCCTCGGGGAACATCCACGGCATGGCGCTGGCCGTGGCCCTGGGCCTCGGCGATCCGGCGCTCACGCAGGTGGCGGGCTTCGCGCCCAAGGTGGCGGCTCGGAACGCCGTCTTGGTTGGCACGCGCTCGATCGACGATCTCGAGCGCGACGTGGTGCGGCGCTCGGGCATCCACGTCTTCACCATGCGGGACATCGACGAGCGCGGCATGCGCGCCGTGATGTCGGATGCGCTGGCCGCGGCGCTCGACGGCACCAAGGGCGTGCACGTGTCGCTCGACATCGACTTCATGGATCCGGATCTGGCGCCGGGCACCGGCACCGTGGTGCGCGGCGGCGTGACCGAGCGCGAAGCCCACCTCGCCATGGAGATGGTGGCCGACACCGGCAAGCTCTTGTCGATGGACGTGACCGAGATCAATCCCGTGCTCGACGAGCGCAATCAGACCGCGCGCCTGGCCGTCGACCTCACGCTCTCGGCTTTGGGGAAGCGCGTCTACTGATCGCTCCTGTGCTCGCTCACTCGAGCACGGTGAGCGGCCGCGCGACGCATGGAAGCTCCGTGGCAGAGGGGAAGTAGGGCTCGATGGGCGCGAGCCTCTGTTCGCCGGAAATTGTAGCAGGGTTACAAAGAGTCTCTCGTCAACTCTGCGGCGCCCACTTGCCGCGCACGTAGGCGCCGGCGACGGCGTCCAGGTAGGGCGTGTAGAGCGCGGGCAGCTTGGGCAAACGCTCGCGGCAGGCGCGCTGCGCCGCCGCTTCGTCGGCGCTGCCCGAGGCCACTTCGGCGATGAAGCCGAGGAAGCGCTCGAGACGCGCTCGAGCCTGCGACTCCAGATCCGGCATCTTGGCGATCGCGCGCGAGGCCGTGCCGAGATCGAAGCCGCTCTCGGCGAAAGCGCGGAAGCACTCGCCCTGCAGGTAGTAGGTGAGGCTCGAGCGATCGGCGACCGGAGCCGCCGCCTTGCCCGCCGCCGAGCGCTGCAGGCGATCCAGCGCGCGCTCCGCCTGACTCACGTTGAAATCGCATTTGCGGAGCTGCTCCAGCACCCAGCGCCCGACGCTCTCGGCGTCGCCGCGCGATGGCAGCTCGTCCTCGTACAAATCCTCGTCGGCGCGCGCACTCGCGGCGGCCGAGCTTCCGCCCAAGAGCCCGTCCAGGTCCTCGGGCCTGGGCTCGCCGCCGCCGTGACGAATCATCAGAGCGGCGAGCACGTTCTGCAGCTCGCGAATGTTGCCCGGGAACGGATACTCCGAGAGCCGGCGCATCACGCCTTGCGACAGACGCGGCTTGGGATGGTCGGTCTCGACCGACAAACGATTGAGCAGATGCTCGACGAGCATCGGCAAGTCGCCCTTGCGCTCCGAGAGCGACGGCATGCGCACGGTGAAGACGCTCAGCCGGTAATAAAGATCGGAGCGGAAGCGCCCGGCCGCGACCTCTTCCAACAGCTCGCGGTTGGTCGCCGCCACGACGCGCACGTTGACGTGCACTTGGCGCTCGTCGCCGACGCGCCGTAGCTGTCCCTCTTGCAGGATGCGCAGGAGCCGCGTCTGCGCCATGGCGGGCAACTCGCCGACTTCGTCCAAGAACAAAGTGCCGCCGTGCGCCAGCTCGAAAGCGCCGCGCCGGTCGCGCGTAGCGCCCGTGAACGCGCCCTTCACGTGGCCGAACAGCTCGCTCTCGATCAGCTCGCGCGGAATCGAGCCGCAATCCACGACCTCGAACGGCCCCTCGGCACGCGGGCTGATGCGATGGATGGCGTGCGCCGCCAGCTCTTTACCGGTTCCCGTGGGCCCGAGGATGAGCACCGGGAATCGTGTCGGAGCGACGCGGCTCATCTCGAGCAGCGAATTCTTGAGGGCCGCGCTTTCGCCCACGATGCCGAGCAGCGCGGGGTGCGGCGCGGTGACGGGATCCGGAGCCGGAGTCACGCGGGGCGCGGCCGCCGCTCGCGGCACTTCGGGCACCGTCGCCCGCGCCCCCGTGCCGCGGCTCACCGTCTCGAGCGTGGTGGCCGCCGTCTGCGCCGCCGCGATCAAGAGTCCGACCGCGGTGGGACCGTAGGCGCGGTTGAGCAAGCGGGGGCCGAACACGGCCACGCCCCACAGACCGCCACGCGCCACCAGCGGCACCAAAGCCTCGGTTTCCCACGCCGCGAGCCAGGTGCCCTGCTCGCGCGCGAAGTCGCGTGCCTGCGGCACGAGCGAGGCGCGTAGCACGACGCCCTCGCGCGCCTCGGGGCCTTCGAGGAAGCCGACCTCGTCGGCCGACAAGACCGCTGTCGGGCGCTTCTTGGGATCGGGAAGGTTGCGCTCGTCGACGAGCCGGAGCCGCCCGGTCACCGGCTCGTAACGGAACACGGCCGCCGACTCGGCCTGCACCATGGAGATGCAGGAGCGCAGGAAGAGCTTGAGGACGGATTCTTCGTCGGGCGCCGACGTGAGGTCGCGTGTCACCTCGAGCAGGCTCTTGAGCTCGTAGAGCCGTTTCTTGAGGCGGCGGATCGTCCGTGCCTGGTCGGTGGTTCCGCGCTCGCGACGCGCCATCCAAACTCCAGCCCGGGCAGGGGAAAGCGGTGCCCGCCGTTCCGGGAGGCGGCGGGCGCATCGGTCGGATGCTAGCAGAGGCCACGAGCGCCGTTCTATACTGCTGCGACGTCTATTCTCCCTCGAACGGGGAACCCATGCGGCTCGCCCTATCCGGCGTTCTGGTTGCTCTGGCGCTTGCCCTCGTACCCGCTTCCTGCTTCGCGAAAAGCGCTTCCGACTATCGCTTTGTCTATGTGATGACGGTGGACGAGGCGATCACGCCCATCACCGAGCAGCGCATCACGCGGCAAATCCACGAGGCGGAACACGACGGCGCCCAAGCGCTGGTCATCCAGATCGACACGCCGGGCGGTCTCGAAAGCTCGATGCGCGGCATCGTGAAGGCGATTCTCGCGAGCAAGGTGCCGATCATCTCGTACGTCACGCCGCCGGGCGGGCGCGCCGCCAGCGCCGGGCTCTTCATCGTGACCGCCACGCACGTGGCCGCGATGGCGCCCAACACGAACATCGGGGCGGCGTCGCCCGTGGGTATGGGCGGCCAGATGGATTCGACGCTCGCGCACAAGGCGATGAACGACGCCGCGGCTTTCATTCAGACACTCGCCGAAACGCGCGGGCGAAACGCCGAGTGGAACGTGGACGCGGTGCGTCACGCGGTCGCCGTGAGCGCCACCGACGCGGTCAAGCTGCACGTCGTCGACTTCATCGCCACCGATCTCCATGACGTGCTCGTCCAAGCCTCGGGCCGCACGGTGAAGGTGTCGACCGGCGACGTCACGCTCGACCTTGCGCACGCCAGCATCCACGAGATCCACGCCACCTTCCGCCAGCGCGTGCTCGCCTGGGTCGCCGATCCGACCATCGCCTATTTGCTGCTCACGCTCGGCTTCTACGGCATCCTGTTCGAGCTGCAGAGTCCGGGCGCCATCTTGCCCGGTGTGGTGGGAGCGATCTTCATGGTGCTCGGTTTCGTGGCTTTGCAGACGCTGCCCGTAAACACGGCCGGGCTTCTGCTCATCGCGCTCGGCATCGTGTTCTTCGCGCTCGAGGTCAAGATCCACTCGCACGGCATCCTGGCCGCGGGCGGGGTGATCTCGTTCGTGACGGGCTCGCTCATCCTGTTCGAGCCGGGGCCGGCCGGCGTGTTCCGCCTGCCGCTGCCGGTGATCCTGGGCACCACGCTCGCGACCGCGCTCTTTTTCCTGTGGGTGATCGGGAAAGCGGTGGGATCGCAGCGCCGCCCGGTGACCACGGGCGCGCAGGCCATGGTGGGGCAGGTCGGGGAGGCGGCCACGCCGCTCACTCCCCGCGGTCAGATTCGGGTGCGTGGGGAGATCTGGCAGGCGCAAAGCGCCGATCCGCTGCCGGTCGGAACTCCCGTGGAAGTGGTCCACGTGCGCGGCCTCACGCT
>DATFWU010000058.1:0-28777 GCA_035259005.1 Candidatus Eiseniibacteriota bacterium | reverse complement strand
GAGCGTGGGGGTGAGCGCTTCGGTGAAGCCGAGGCCGACGAGGATTTCTCTGACTTGCCGTGCGAACACGAGCGCCGGCTCGCGGATGGCGCCTTGCGCCGCCCCGCCGATGGGCACGTCCGGCAGATTCTCATAACCGTGCGCGCGGCCGATCTCTTCGATGAGATCGGTCGGCTCGGTCACGTCGCGACGGTAGGTCGGCACGGTGACGTGGAAAGCGCCGTTGTGGCGCACGCCGAAGCCGAGCGCCGAGAGATGCTTCTCCATCTCCTTTTCGGAAAGTTTGTCACCCAGGAGGGCGTTGACGCGCGCGGGCTCGAGCTTGAGCGTGAGCGGCGCGAAGGGGCGCGCGCTCGCTTCCCCCACCGGCTCTTCGAGGCGCGCGCCGGCCAGCTCCTGGAGCAGCTCGATGGCGCGCGCGGCGGCGACCGGCGCGAGATTGGGATCCACGCCACGGCCGAAGCGGCGTGAGGCTTCCGACTTCAAGACGAAGCGATTGGCCGCGACCTGGACACGATAGGGATCGAAGTAAGCCGACTCGAGCAGGATGTCGCGCGTTTGTTCCGTGACTTCCGTGTCCTGTCCGCCCATGACGCCCGCGATGGCCACGGCGCGATCGCGATCGGCGATCACCAGGTGATCCGGAGCGAGCGTGCGGTCACGTCCGTCGAGGGTGGTGATCTTCTCGCCCGCCGTGGCGCGGCGCACGCGAATCTCGGGGCCGTGCAGCTTGGTGAGATCGAAGGCGTGCAAAGGCTGGCCCAGCTCGAGCAGGACGTAGTTCGTGACGTCGACCACGTTGTGCAAAGGCCGAACGCCGGCTTGCTCGAGGCGAATCTGGAGCCACTGGGGCGAGGCCGCGATGGTCACGCCCCGCAGCACGGCGCCGACGTAGCGCGGGCAGCCTTCGGGATCTTCGAGCTTGATCGGTACGATGCCCTGCGCCGCAGTCTTCTGCGCTTGCGCGAGCCGCACCTGCGCTTGATCGCGGAGCGGACGACCGAGTGCCGCCGAAAGCTCGCGCGCCACGCCGGCCACGCTCATGACGTCGGGGCGGTTGTAGTGGACCTCGAGCTCGATCACCGCGTCGGCGCGCACGCCGAGCGTCTGCGCCAGCGGCTGACCCAGTGGCGCATCGGCCGCCAGAGCCAGAATCCCACTGTGATCCTCGGTCAGCTCCAGCTCACGTCCCGAGCACAGCATGCCTTCCGAGACTTCGCCGCGAATCTTGCTTTTCTTGATCTCCAGGCCGCTCGGCATGACGGTGCCGGGCAGCGCCACCGGCACCCGCATCTCGGGCACGAGATTGGGCGCCCCGCACACGATGTGGCGCTCGGTCCCATCGCCCACGTCCACGCGTGCGAGCACGAGGCGATCCGCCTGCGGATGCTTGCGGACCTCGATCACGCGCCCGACCACGATGCCCTCGTACGCATGGCCCGTGCGCGTCACCGACTCGACCGGGAAGCCGCGCTCGATGAAGAGCTCCGCCAGGCGCTCGACCGAAACGTCAGCGCACGGTACCCATTCGTCGAGCCAGGAGATCGGGACTTTCAAAACTGCCTCGCGAAGCGCAAGTCGTTTTCGAGGAAGTGGCGGATGTCGTCGAGCCCGTAGCGCAGCATGGCGATTCTCTCGAGCCCCATGCCGAAGGCCCAGCCGCTCACCTGGTCGGGGTCGTAGCCCACGGCTCGGAACACGGCCGGGTGCACCATCCCCGAGCCCAGGATCTCGAGCCACCCGGTGCCCTTGCAGACGGCGCACCGCGCGCCGCTCGGAAGCAGGCCCGATCCGCCGCAGATCACGCACGACACGTCCATCTGCGCCGAGGGCTCGGTGAACGGGAAGTACAAGGGCATGAAGCGCACGCGCGCCTTCTCGCCGAAGATGCGGCGCGCCGCCTCGCGCAAGGTCGAGCGCAGATCGGCCAGGGTCACGTCCGTTCCCACGTACAGCCCGTCCATCATGTGGAACTGATCCATGTGCGAGGCGTCAATGCTCTCGGCGCGGAACACGCGGCCCGGAAACACGAGACGCAGCGGTGGCGGCGAGGCCTCCATGGCGCGCACCCATCCCGGAGACGTGTGCGTGCGCATGACCAGTCCGTTTTCCAAGTAGTACGTATCGTGGGCTTCGCGCGCCGGATGGCCCGGCGGCAGATTCAAAGCTTCGAAGTTGTGGCGGTCGTCCTCGACCTCGGTGCCTTCCGCCTCGCCGAACCCGAGCCCGTGGAACACGTCGACCAATTCGTCGCGCACCTGGTTGAGCACGTGATAGTGCCCGACCCATGGCTTGTGACCGGGCAGCGTGACGTCCACGCCACCGGCGGCCGCACCGGCGGCCGCCTCCAGCGCCTCGCGCCGCTCCTCGAGCGCCGCCTCGAGCGCGTCCTTCAGTGCGTTGGCCTCGGCGCCCACGCGGCCGCGCTCCTCCCCGCCCAAGTCCTTCAAGCCGCGGAGGACGCCGGTCAGCGCTCCCTTGCGCCCCAAATACTTGACGCGCGCCGCCTCGAGCACGGCGAGATCCGCGGCACTCGAAGCCTCGGCGAGCGCCTCCTCGCGCAAGGCGCGCAAAGAATCGACGAGAGTGAGCGGCACGGCCCCGGAGTTACGCGCTCTGCGCGGTTTGTGCGGGCTGCTTGGCCAGCTCGACCAGGCGCTCGAACGCGGCGGCGTCGTGCACGGCGAGATCGGCGAGCACCTTGCGGTTGATATCGATCTCGGCCTTCTTGAGTCCCGAGATGAACGTCGAGTAGGACAGGCCGTGCGGGCGGACGGCGGCATTGATGCGGACGATCCACAGCCGGCGGAAATCGCGCTTCTTCTCGCGGCGGTGGTTGTAGGCGAACTGCAGGCCGCGCATCACGGTCTCGACCGCGGTCTGATAGAGCTTGCGACGGCCGCCGAAATTGCCTTTGGCGGCCTTCATCACCTTCTTGCGGCGCGCCCTTCCGGGGACGACGGTTTTGGAACGGGGCATGGGAGGACTCTCCTTAACTCCTTACGAGTGGATCACGACGACAGAGCCAAGACTCGCAAACCTAGTTCACGCCGAGCAGCCGGCGCGCGCGCGCCTCGTCGGCCGGGTGGACGTAGGTCGACTTGCGCATGTGGCGCTTCCGCTTGCGGCTCTTGAAGCCCAGGATGTGCCGCGCGTACGAGCGCTTGTGCTTGACCTTGCCGGACGCAGTCAGCTTGAAGCGCTTCTTCGCGGCCCGGTTCGACTTCATCTTCGGCATGCTCTTCTCCTCTCGCCCTCGCGGGCTTGCTCAGCCCGCCGCGGGCGCTGTGTCCGCCCTACCGATCGAGCGTGAATTCCTAGCCGGTCGCGGGTCCCGCCGGCTGCGCCGCCGCCACCTTGCCCACCGGCTTTCCCGGCTTGGGCAGCAAGGTCACGGTGAGCATGCGGCCCTCGGCTCGAGGGTGGCTCTCCGCGCTCGCCAGGTCCGCCAGGTCTCCGAGGACACGGATCAAGAGTTTCTGACCCATCTCGGGGTGGGCGATCTCGCGGCCGCGGAACGTGACCGTGAACTTGACCTTGTTCTTCTCCTCCAAGAACGCCCGAGCGTGCTGCAGCTTGGTGAGGTAGTCGTGATCCTCGATCTTGGGACGGAGCTTCACTTCCTTGAGATGAACGACGTGCTGTTTCTTGCGCGCGACGCGCTCGCGCTTCGACTGCTCGTACTTGAACTTTCCGTAGTCCATGATGCGGCAGACCGGTGGGCGCGCGGTCGGCGAAACCTCGACCAGATCGAGTCCCCTCTCCTGCGCCATGGTCAGCGCGTCGCGCGTGGCGACGATGCCAACCTGCTCTCCTGCGTCATCGATGAGCCGCACCTGCGGAACGCGAATGCGCTCGTTGATCCTCGTCGTGTCTTTAGCGAAAGAACCGATGGTTCTGCCCTCCTGTTCGGGTCTTAAGTGCGTCCGCGCCGTGTGGGGCGGCCGAAACGAACGCGGGACGGAAGGAAGTGCAGACTCCCTCCCGTCCCGCGTGGGATCGGATCGCTCCAGCTCCGGGCGCCTCGCGGGCGGCCTGGGAGCGGACTCGAGAACCCTTGGGCAGGGCCCGGAGGGCCCGCGTGGGGTGAGAAGCCTGCGCTTCTGCTTCGACAATATTTAGTTGTTGCTGGGCACCTTATCGTTTCTCACGAGCCTCCGCAAGGGCTCGCTCGAGGAAAGCGGAGGCGCTCAAGGCCTCCTCGACGCCTTTGCCGTGGCGGCGCGGACTCACGGTGCCGGCTTGGGCATCGCGGTCCCCCACGACCAGCATGTAGGGCACCTTGTCGGTCTCGGCGCGGCGGATCTTGGCTCCCACTTTGTCCGGACTGTCGTCGATTCCGATTCGGAGACCGCCGGCTCGCAATTCGGCTGCGATCTGGCGGGCGTACGGCAGGCTTCCGTCCGAGACATTGAGGACGCGCGCCTGCTCGGGCGCCAGCCACAGAGGGAAGACGCCCGCGTAATGCTCGATCAGTCCGCCCACGAAGCGCTCGAAGGAGCCCAAGATGGCGCGGTGGATCATGACCGGCCGGTGCTCGCGTCCGTCGGGACCTACGTAGGTGACGTCGAAGCGCTCGGGCAGGCCCATGTCGCACTGAATGGTCGGTCCTTGCCACAGCCGGCCAATGGCATCCAGGAGCTTGACGTCGATCTTGGGTCCGTAGAAGGCGCCGCCGCCTTCTTCGACTTCGTATTTGACCCCACGGCGGTCGAGGGCTGAGCGCAGCGCCTCGGTCGAGCGCTTCCAGCCTTCGTCCGTGCCGATGGTGTGGTCGGGCGGGCGAGTCGCCAGGAAGCAACGGTAGGTGTAGCCGAAGTCCTTCATCATCTTCTCGAGCAGCTCGAGGCAGTTTTCCACCTCGCTCGACATCTGCTCCTCGGTGCAGAAGATGTGCGAATCGTCGACGGTGAAGCCGCGCACCCGCAGCATGCCGTGGAGCACGCCGCTTCGTTCGTAGCGATAGACGGTGCCCAGCTCGGCGAGGCGCATCGGCAGCTCGCGGTAGGAGCGCTTGCGGCTGCGGAAGATCATGATGTGGCCCGGGCAGTTCATGGGCTTCACGCGATACGGCTGGCCGTCGATGTCCATGGCGTTGTACATGAGGTCGCCATAGTTTTCGAGATGCCCGGAGATTTGGTAGAGCCGCTCGTTGGCGATGTGCGGCGTGTAGACGAATTGATAGCCGCGCTTGAGGTGCTCTTCCTTCCAATAGGTCTCGATGACGTGGCGCACGATGGCGAGCTTGGGATGCCAGAAGATGAGCCCCCCGCCCACGTCTTCTTGAACGCTGAACAGCTCGAGCTCGCGCCCAAGCTTGCGGTGATCGCGCTTCTCCGCCTCTTCGAGCCGGTGGAGATACTCAGCCAATTCTTCCGCAGTGCGCCACGCGGTGCCGTAGACGCGAGTGAGCTGCGGGTTCTTCTCGCTGGCGCGCCAGTAGGCCCCGGCCAGGCTCATGAGCTTGAACGCCTTGATTTCCTTGGTATTCTGCACGTGCCGGCCGCGGCAGAGATCGACGAAGTCCCCGTTCTTGTACAGCGAAACGGTTGGATCGCCCTGGGCCGCGATGGTGTCGATGATCTCGACCTTGAAGGGCTCGTCGCGTTCGGTGAAGAATTTGCGGGCGTCGGCGATGGAGAGCACGGAGCGCTCGAAGGTCTGGTGCTCGTCGACGATCTTCTTCATCTCGGCTTCGATCAGCGGCAGATCGTCGGCGGTGATGGGCCGGGACGGCTGCACGTCGTAGTAAAACCCGTCCTCGACCGGCGGACCGACGCCGAGGCGAGTGCCGGGGAACAAGCGCTTGAGGGCCGCCGCGAGCACGTGCGCGCACGAGTGGCGGATCTCATAGTACGGATCGTCCACCGCGCCTTGCGCGAGCTGGCTGGATAGTTCTTCGGCTTGGGCGGGCGGGTTGGCGCTCATGGGATCGAAAGTTCCGTTGCGCGGAGTCGCCGCGCTCGGTCGTGGGATGGAAGTGGTGGGCGATAGTGGACTTGAACCACTGACCTCCTGCATGTCAAGCAGGCACTCTAACCAACTGAGCTAATCGCCCACGCTCGGTCGAAAGCCGAAACTTAGTGCGTTCGAAGCATTTAACCGTTCCCTCGGTTGATATGTCAAGCACGCGCACGGGTCTCTCTTCGCGGACCGCTCTGGGGCTCGCGGCGATCCTGTTGTTCTTCTTCATTCGATTCCTGTGGGTGCTACACGTCTCTTTCATCAACGACGACTTTTTATTTCTAGAGCGGGCGCGGACCTCGACTTTCTTACACAATCTGAGTCTGACCGACGACGCCATGGGCAACGCCTACCGGCCCTTGCCTCGCAATTTCTACTTCTGGTTCGCGCGGCGCGCGTTCGGGATCCATCCGTTTGGCTATCACGTGGTGAGCTTGCTGGTCGCCCTCGGTGCGCTCGTCCTGTTCTTCTTCGTGCTCAGGCGATTGTTCGCGCGTGATGGTCCCGCCTTGCTCGGCACCTTGCTGTTCGCGGCGCATCCGGTGGCCGAAACCCCAGTGGCCTGGGTGTGCGGCATGCAGGATCTCATGTGCGTGGGATTCGCCTGTGGCGCCTTCCTCGCGTTCTTGTCCGGGCGCCGCGTCCTGTATCCCCTGCTGGCGATTGCCTCGGTGCTGTCCAAGGACACCTCGGTGGCGTTGCCGGCCGCCATCTGGACGTACGACGTCCTGGTGCGCCGCACCCATTGGAAGAAGGCGACACGGGCGCAGGCGCCCGTGCTCGCGGTGCTTGTGGTGTGGGCCGCGATCAATCCCTGGCTGCCGTGGGCGCATCGCGGCTCGCAGGTGTATTCGAACGTGCCGGGACAACGGAGCCTGTTCGGTCACCACGATCCAGGCCCGGCGTGGCTCGCGCTCACCTCGCTGTTCCTCGCCGTGCCGCACGAGTTCGTCTGGCCCTATCACTGGCTCGAGACGCTCGGGCAGATCGTCTTCGCCGCGGCCGCTCTCGTGCTCGCCCTCCTCGCGCCGTGGCCTACGGGAAAGTCGGGCTCGCGCTCGGCCGCGCTCGCTCTCGTCGGCCTCGTCTGGATGGTGACCGGCATCCTTCCGCTTTTCGCCGTTGTCAGCCATTTCATCTACTACGGCTTCTATCCGGCGCTCGGCGCCACGCTCGCTGTCACCGCCCTCATCGCCCTCTTCCTCGACCGCGCCGTCTGGGCGGCCCGTTTCGCCTCGCTGGCCCTCGTCGCCGCCCTGGTCGCCGGCGCCGGCCAGCGCCACACGCCCGCCCTGATCGACGGCCAGGCCGTGCGGCGCTCCTCGGCCTACCTGACGGACTTCCAGACCGACCTGAAGCGCATGCACCCGACGCTCGATCCGCGCGCCCACGTCTACTTCTGGAACATCCCGGTCAACATCGGCTTCCAGCTCGCCGACGGCATCGCCTTGCGCGTGTGGTACGCCGACTCGACGCTACGAGGCGCGTGGATGAACGAGTACGTTCCGGCGCCGGGCCATCGCGATTACTTCTTCGGCCACGACGGTAAGGGCCACCTGTTCGAGATCGTCCGTGGCGACCCCGATCCCTATCTCACCGACCCGCCCCTCACCTACACCGACTGCCATAACGACTTCGGCGTCCGGCTCGCCAACCTTGGCGAGATGGCCGCGGCCGACACCGAGTGGCGGAAAGTCTTGTTCGTGGACCCACGGCACGCGCGCGCGCTCCAGAACCTCGGATTGGCTCTGCTGAGCGAAGGCAACGCCGCCCAGGGGATCTCGCTCCTCCAGCGAAGCGCGGCCAGCGACCCCACGCGCGCCGACACCTGGTACTTCCTCGCTCTGAGCCAGCTCGATCAGGCGCAATACGACGAAGCTGCCCAGAGCGCCGAACGCTTCCTCAAGCTCTACCCCGACCCCAAACGCGCCGCTGAGATGCGCGATCTGCTGGCTCAGGCCGCGCAACACCGCAAGACCCCGACCCAGCCAACACGTCCCTAAGTCGTGCCGTTTCAATCCGCCCCGGGGCGGATAGTCCGACGATTTCGATAGAGATTGGTCAGTCAGGGGGTCTTGTTTCCGCCTCTGAAATCGAAAGGTCAATCCGCCCCGGGGCGGATGCTCCTACGCTTTTGCTTCGGATTCGAGGCGAGGATAAAAGGCGCGTGTAACGAAGGTGGCGGCGACGAGCAGCACCAAGCGCACCGCCAAGATGAGCAGTCCATTCGCACCAATCGAAACGAAGATCATCGTGTCTTCGGGCAGGGCGTGGGCCGCGCTCAGGATCGACGCGAGGATCGAAATATCACGCCTGGGCAGGTCGTGCTCGCGTACGCGCGCCAGGATGATCCCGGCACCATAGACCATCCCGAACCCCACGCCCGCGAGGAACGGCTCCCCCGCCTCGGGCGACATCCCTAGAAAGCGCAGCACAGGCTCGATCGGCCGGCGGACGCGCGCCAGCACGCCGTGGATCTTGAGCAGCTCGAGCCCGGTCACGATCGGGATCAGGATGAGAAAGATCTTGGCCAGCATCTCGAAGCCGCCGAGCAGGTCCTGCACCAGCGTCGGCGCGGCCGTTGGGGTCACCGGGCGGCGCCTCCCAGCCCGAGGGCGCGCCCCACCACCAAGCCGGCCAGCACGGCCATGACGACCCGCACGACCGTCCAGACGAGCGGGTTCGTGCGCAGGCGGAACAAAATCGCGCCCTCCACGATCAGGTTGTGGCAGAGGCCCAGCATGAGAGCGAGCGTCGTGATCTCGGCCGGCGTGAGTCCGATGCCGACCATGGCGGCCAAAGCGGCGTACAGGCTGACGAAGATGCCCAAGATGATCGGCAGCGCTGCCGAGCCCGGCAGGCCGAACACACTCATCGCGGGCGCAAGCTTGGTTGTCATCCAGGGAAATGCGGGGGTGTGCTTGAGCAGTGTGACGAGGACGAACGTGGGAACGAGGATGAGGAGCAAGTCAGCGTACGTGCGCAGCGCGACGACGACCGCCTGCCGAAGTGCCGACCCCCCGCCGACCCTCACAGCCCGCGGCCGACCGTCTCGGCCACGGCCCGGCAGCGCTTCACCATGTCTTCGAATTGCGCGAGGTCGAGCGATTGCGCGCCGTCGGACAGAGCGCGCTCGGGATTGGGATGCACCTCGACCATCAGACCGTCGGCGCCCGCCGCCACGGCCGCGCGTGACATCGGTCCCACCTTGTCGCGAAGGCCGGTGGCGTGGCTGGGATCGACCACGACCGGCAAGTGCGAGAGCTGCTGCACCACCGGCACGCACGAGAGGTCCAGCGTGTTGCGGGTGTACGTCTCGAAGGTGCGGATGCCGCGCTCGCACAGGACGACCTGGCGATTGCCGCTCGACAGAATGTACTCGGCGGCCAGGAGCCACTCTTCGATCGTCGCGCTCATGCCGCGCTTCAGCAAGACGGGCTTCGGGCTGCGACCGACCTCGCGCAGCAAGGGGAAGTTCTGCATGTTGCGGGCGCCGATCTGCAGCATGTCGGCGTAGCGCTCGACCAGCGACACGTGTCCGACGTCGAGCACTTCCGTGACCACGGCCAAGCCATGGCGGTCGGCCGCGCGCCGCAAGATCCCGAGACCCTCTTCGCCCAGGCCCTGGAACGTGTACGGCGACGTCCGTGGCTTGAAGGCGCCGCCGCGCAGAATGCCGCCGCCCACGCGCGCCAGTGATTCGGCCACCTGGTTCGTCTGCTCCTCGCCTTCGACCGAGCAGGGTCCGGCAATCATCGCGACTTTCGTGCCGCCGATCTCCGTCTTCCCGATGCGGACCACGGTGTTCTCGGGCTGGAAGGTGCGCGAGACGAGCTTGTACGGTGCGGTGATCTTGACCAGGTCGCGCACGCCGGGGAGGCGGCGGATATCCTCGAAGTCGACACCGCCGGGATCGCCGACGGCGCCGAGCACGGTGCGCTCCTCACCCACGGAACGATGCACGGAGAGCCCCATGAGATTGAGCCTCGAGGTCACTTCCTGGATCTGGTCCTCGCTGGCCCCGGGGGCCATGACCACGATCATCGATTCACCACGCGTTGGAACGGCGCCAACAAAAAAACCCACGCATCGTGCGTGGGCGGGAACTTACCGGAGACGCGAGAACTCAGCCGGCGCGCACCCCACCCACGCGGGGGCGCCAATAATAGCCGCCGTACCAGGTCGCGTCGGTGATGTAGATGGGTGCGCTCACGTGTTCCCTCCGAATCGGTTGAGGAAAGTTATCATCCAAGCTTCCAGAGTGTCAAATAAGGCACTTAGGGCGGGTCGGCCGGCCTATGACGGCCGTCATAGTCGGCACGCCGAGGCGGGGATAGGATGCGCTCCATGAGATACATGCTCGCTCTTCTCCTTCTGCTCGGCGGCTTCTCATCGGCGCAAGCCTGCAGTCAGTGCATGTGCGGAAGCCCGCTGCCGGCCGCCTACCTCTGGGGCCCCGAGCCGGATCGTTTCCGCTTCGGTTTCGAGGAGCGCTATCTCTCCAAGGAGAACGCGCTCGACCAGGTGCCGGGCACCGAGGAAGAGAATGAGCATCGTGTCTCCGTCTACGGACTCTGGCGTCCAGTCGAGCCGCTCCTCGTTCTGGGTCGCATGCCCTACTCGTTTCGTGAGCTGATCGAAACGCCGGTCGGAGGTCCGCGGACCACCACACACAATTCGGGCTTCTCGGATGCCGAGCTCACCGCGTCCTGGCGCGTGGCGCAGCCGTGGGTCGGTGAAGGCCGCCGCGCGACCGTCTCGCTCCTCGGTGGCGTGATCGCGCCGACGGGATCGAACAGCGCGCGCGACGACAACGGCGAGCGCTTCGACGAACATCTGCAGCCCGGCTCGGGCGCGTGGCGCGGTACGTTCGGCGGGTTGGCCGTGACCCCCATCGGCTCGGGCACGTTCGAGCTCGATGCGCAGGGCCGTTGGAACGGCACCAACGACTTCGATTACCACTACGGCGACACCTTCCTCGCCAACGCCGGCTACACTTCGCGCCTCCATGGCACGTGGCAATTCCTCGGCTTCGTGAACGCGCGCTCCGCGCAGCGCGACGAGGACGGCGCCGACTTCGCGCCCAACACCGGCGGCACCATGATCTACGCCGCGCCCGCGATCCGCTATTGGGGCAAGGGCGGCTGGATCGCCGATCTCTCCGTCCAGGTACCGGTGGTCAGCAATCTCTATGGCATCCAGGAAGAGCACACCACGGCAAGGCTAGGAATCTCCTTCGCGCCTTAGCGAAGAGCGGCCACCCCCCAGAGAGAGTGGCCGCCCCAGAGAACAAGTCTCGCTTCAGCGCAGCCGCTCCCGATCAGCGATACGTCCCCTTGATCCTCCCCCACGTCGTCGTCTTCACGGGCACGGGCTGGCAGCCCATGTTCCACGACGCGAACTGGTCGCTGGGATTGGCGAAGGTCAGGTAGGCATGCACCCCGCCCGTGAGCGCCAGATAGCTCGCGAGAGAGAGGTCATTCGGATCATGAAAGGCGAAGCAAAGAGGTTGTTCGGCGTGGTCGCACGTCGCGTCATTCGCGTCTGTGCCGGCGATGCTGCCGGAGTGATCGAAGAGAAGATTCCAGATCGTATAAGTGACACCCGAGGCGGGCGTGTAATCGTCGTACACGATGGCAAGGCGGATCTCCATCGTCTGGCCCACGGGATCGTAGGTGAATGCCGTGATGGCGAGCGGCAAGGTGCCCACCAGCGACGGACACGACGGCGTGTTGGGATCATTGTTCAGCGTGACACCGGAGCCGGTTTGACAACCGGTGTCGTCGAAGCGCCAAGCGTCGGGAACCGGAGGCCCGTACTCGATCCGAAGGTCGGTACCGAAATTCACGTCCGCCGGCGTCAGGTTCTTGATTCCGACCCACATGTGGTAAACCCCGGGGCCCGTGAAATTCACGTTCTTCTCCTGCGCCGGGCAAGAACTGCCCCAGGAGATCATGCCTTGGGGATTCGCCGGCCATGCCGCGGTAGCCAGCACGACAGATGCGACGGCGACACACACGAGTATCCGAAGGGAATTCATGACCAGGCTCCTTCCGCCGGGAGGGCCCCGGCTTTGCGTGGGGAGCGACGGGATCAACGCGGAGTGAGCTTGTCGGCTCGTCGAGCCGAGGGGTGAGAGTTGCTGCGATCTGGTGCGGTCGCTTACGAGACAGGCATCCGGGCGGTCGCCTGCTCTCGAGCAGTGGTGAAGTTTACTGCCGCTTGGAAACCAAGGCTAGAGAGAAAATGGAACTCTCAGCGGTATAGAGAAACGGTCCGCGGGCCTCAGCGATTGGTATGGAACTGGGCGATCATCCAGTAGGGATACAGGCGGGGCGGCTCGCTCAAGCCGTCGAGCCTGGCGATCTCCTCGGGCGTGAGATCCCACTGCAGAGCCTTGAGGTTGTCTTCGAGCTGAGCCGGCGTGCGCGCGCCGATGATCGCTGAGGTGACGCCTTCGCGCGCCACGACCCAATTCAAAGCTGCCTGGGCCACGCTGCCACCGTGCCCGGTGGCGATCTTCTGCAGCTCGTCCACCACGCGGACGCCCCTCTCTTCCTCGTCGAACTGGAGATAGGCCTTCTCGCGATCCTCGCGGCGCGCGCCTTTGGGGCGCTCGGAGCCACGGCGGTACTTGCCGGTCAGAAATCCCGCGCCCAGCGGGCTCCACACCAACACGCCCAGCCCCTCCGCCCGGCACAAGGGCAAGAGCTCGTTCTCCAGCTCGCGCACCATCAAGTTGTACAAGGGCTGCAGAGTCACGAACCGCTCCCAGCCGCGTCGCTCGGACACGCCCAAAGCCTTCGCCAGGTGCCAGCCGGCAAAGTTCGAAGCGCCGATGTAGCGCACCTTCCCCTCACGCACCAAGTCGTCCAAAGTGGACAGGGTTTCCTCGAGCGGCGTCTTCGCGTCCCAGCCGTGCACCTGATAGAGATCGATGTAGTCGGTGCCCAAACGCCGCAGGCTCTGCTCCACCGACCAGCGGATGTGACGCCGCGAGAGTCCCACGTCGTTCACGTCGGCCGACCAGCGCCCGCGCACCTTGGTGGCGATCACGACTTTGTCGCGGCGCGACGCCAGTGACTTGCCGAGATACTCCTCCGACTCGCCCTGGTGATAGACGTCGGCCGTGTCGAAAAAGTTGATGCCCGCTTCCAGCGCCTGCTTTACCAGCGCATCCGACTCTTGCCACGACAGCGTGCCTACGTGCGTCCACTTGGTGCCGAAGGTCATGGTGCCCATGCAGAACTTCGACACCTTGATGCCGGTCGAGCCCAGGAAGCGATAGAGGTCGGACACGCGAGAGCCCTTTCTAGTAGACGTCGCCGCGCAGCGCGCGCTGGCGAAGCCATGCATTGACGAGAACCAGCGCCATCATCGCTTCGGCCACCGGCACCACGCGTGGGCAGATGCAAGGGTCGTGGCGACCCTCGATCTTGATCTCCACCGGCTGGCCGCTCACGTCGACCGTCTGCTGCGCCTTGGCGATGCTCGAGGCGGGCTTGACCGCGATGCGCACCACGATGTCCTGGCCGGTCGAGATGCCGCCCAGGATGCCGCCCTGATGGTTGGTCAGGAATCCGCCCGGGCCGGCTCCCATGGCGTCGTTCGATTGCGAGCCGCGAAGCAACGCGCCCGCGAAGCCGTCGCCGATCTCGACGCCTTTGATGGCCGGAATGGAGAGCATGGCGCGGGCGATCTCGGCATCGAGCTTCTCCATCGTGGGATCGCCCCAGCCCGCGGGCACGCCGCGCGCCACAATCTCGACCACGCCCCCCACCGAGTCGTGATCCTCGCGCGCCGCCAGAATCACTTTCTCCATGTCGGCGGCCGCGCTCTTGTCGGGACAGCGCACGGAGTTCTTTTCGGCTTCCGCCCAGTCGCGCTGATCGGCGCGCACGTCGGCCACCTGCACAGTGCCGGCGACAATGTCGGGGCCCAAGGGCGCGAGGATTTGCCGCGCGATCGCCCCGGCCGCTACGCGGCCCAGCGTCTCGCGTCCCGAAGCGCGCCCCGAGCCTCGGTAGTCGCGGATGCCGTACTTCGCCGCGTACGTCATGTCGGCGTGCCCGGGCCGGTAGACTTGCTTCAGCTTTTCGTAATCCTGCGAGCGCGCGTCTTCGTTGTAGGCGATGAGGCAGATGGGCGTGCCGGTCGTCTTGCCTTCGAAGAGACCGGACAACACGTGAATCGTGTCCGACTCCTTGCGCTGCGTGGTCACGGCACTCTGGCCGGGGCGGCGGCGGTCGAGCTGGTACTGGATGGCTTCGACCGAGATGGCGTGGCCGGGCGGCGCGCCATCGACGATGGCGCCCACCGCCTCGCCGTGCGACTCGCCAAATGTCGTGACCGAGAAGAGTCGTCCGAACGTACTGCTCGACATGGTTGGGTTCCTTAAGGGCCGGAAGCGCCCACTTTGGGCGAGAGAGGCGCGCGCGGTCAACACGCAAGGGCGGTACTGCGCTCTGCAATGCGCACCGTGGCGCCGGGAATGGGAGCAAACGCGATCGGGTGGCCCGGCGATTGCTGTCTCATGGTTCCATGGCTCACTTGCCGGAGCGGACCCGTCCGCCCGATCCCCGAAGCCGTGCCGGCCGTACGCGGCGCATTCTGCATTGGGCCGTTTCCGGTGCCGGATGGGCGGCGTTCGTATGGTGCTGGGTCGACGTCTTGGGTCGCACCCGCGGCTCCGACGTCGCCTTCTCGCTCGGGTTCCTCGCGCTCTCCGTGGCCATCATCGTGACCGCGACGGCGCTGTGGGTCGCCTACAACGTGTCGCGTGCGCGCCGGCGCCGCTCACGGCTCGTCCTGCATGTCCGTCCCGCGGGCGCCGCCCAAGACGCCGCCGTGGAACGGGAGGCCGCATGATGTTCGACGGGCTGCGCGACTTCTTCGACAGCGTGGGCTCGCTGCCGGCCTACCACTGGCTCTTGCGCTTCTTCGTGTTCTATCCGATCTGGAGCGCGCTCGTGTGGGTGAGCACGGCACTCCTCTTCTATGTGCGGCGCGAGCGCCGCCACAGGGACGACGTTCTGGGCCGCACGCCGTCGGTGACCGTGCTGGTGCGCCCCGGCCATCCGATTCGCCGCACGCTCGCCTGGGCGGCGCGCATCGACTATCCCGATTACGAGATCGCGGTGGTGGACGATGGTCAGAGCGAGCGCACGCGCGAGCTGGCGCATCCCTACGAGCGGCGCGGCTTGGCCCGGCTGGTCCCCGATGAGTCGCTTGCCAACCTTCGCGGCGCCATCGTGCTGGTGCTCGAGGCCGGCGCCTGCCCTGATCCGAAGATTCTTCGCCGGCTCGTCCCCCACTTCCGCGCCGCCAACGTCGGGGCGGTGATCGGGAACCCGCGAGTCGCCAATCGCGTCTCGTTCCTCGCCCATCTGCAGGTGGTCGAGCTGGCGTCCGTCACGAGCCTCATCCATCGCGCGCAGCGCGTGTGGGGACGCGTGATGACGGCGCCGGGAGGCGTGGTCGCGTATCGCAAGTCGGCGCTCGTCGACACCGGGCATGACCGCTGGGTGCGCGAGCCCGACACTTCGTGGATGCTCCAAAGCACGGGCTACGACGTGCGCTACGAGCCGCGCGCCTTCGCGTGGATCCGCGTCCAGTCCGACTGGGCGGGCGTGTGGCGTGAGCGGCGGGTGCGCGCGGCGGCGTTCGCGCACGTGCTCTTCGCGCAGGCCGGGGTGCTCACCATGTGGCGTCAGCGACGCTTGTGGCCGGTCTACCTCGAGACCGCGCTGTCGACGCTCTGGGCCTGCGCCTTCGCCGGCCTCACGCTGTTCTGGCTCACCTCGTACGCCCTCGGCGTCCCCCCCGTGGGTGCTTCGCCGCTGCCCAACTGGTGGGCGATGATGATCGCCACGCTCAGCCTGTCGCAGATCCTGACCGGGCTCGTGCTCGAATCGCGCTACGACCGCTCGGTCTTGAGCTCTTTGCCCATGGCGATCGCTTATCCGCTGCTCTGGGTCGTGCAGTCCTTCGCCATCGCGCTCTCCACGCTGACTCCCAAGCCCGCCCACCGCTAGAAAAGCGCGAGGGCCTCCTCGCTGGGGAGGCCCTCGCGTCGAACTCTCTACCGAAATTCTATGCCTTCGCCCCGCCCGTCGCCTGCGTGGGGCGCGGCGCGTCCCACGCCGGAGGCTTCGGGAACGGGATCACGGGCGTCGTGGCCTTCTTTCCGGGCGGCACGATGTCGGGAACCTTGTGCGACACGGCCGGAATCGTCTTCAAGTAAGCCGCGATCGCGTAAGCGTCCTTGTCGTTCAGATGCGAGAAGTCCTGCCACGGCATGGGCGGCAGGAGAATGTGACTTCCATCCGGGCGCTGCCCGGTGCGGATCGCGTTCACGATCTGCTCCGACGACCACGTGCCGATGCCAGTCGTCGAATCGGGCGTGATGTTGCGCGCGTACGCGGTGCCCAACGGAGTCTGCCAGCCGATCTCGCTGCCCGAGAGCAAGCGCGTCGTGTCGGGCGCGCCGTAGAAGTAGCCGGGCGTGTGACAATCGTTGCACCCGGCGATGGTGACGAGGTATTTCCCGCGCGCCACGGAGTCTTCGGCGGCGGGCTGGGTGGTTGCTTCCTGCGAGGCGGGCTTCGCGCAGGAGGAGATCGCGAGGGCGATCAGAGGGGCGGCGACCAAAGCCGCGGGCATCAGGCGAAGCTTGCGCATCATCGTCCGGCTCCTTGCACGACAACA
The DNA here is from genome assembly GCA_035259005.1 of Candidatus Eiseniibacteriota bacterium. GTDB lineage: Bacteria > Eisenbacteria > RBG-16-71-46 > RBG-16-71-46 > DASYSL01 > DASYSL01. The sequence continues at coordinate 12,106 of DATFWU010000058.1, read as the reverse complement.
GAAGAGTGAATGCTCCGCGAAACGCGTGGGTCGCGGCCGCGGTGCTGGCCGCCGGGTCTGTCCGGCGGCGCGGCGATGATACGCCAACGCGCGTCGGTGTCATGCCACTCTTTTCTGCGCGGCGGCCAGCGTGCTAGGTTCCGGCCGTCGGGGCCAAGCTCGCGCGGCGGGCGAGAAACGAGCGATCCCGACCATGGGCCAAGGAGACGTGGATGGCGTCGACCTCGACGATCTGGAGCTCGGAGACCGACCAATCGAAGGCGCGCGGCGCGGGCGCCGGGGTTCCTTTCGGCAAGAGCGAGCGGCGCGACAACTGGTGGGTGGCGCCGGTCACGCAAGCGGTGGCGCTGGGGCTTCTCGGCCTCTACGCCACGTGGGCCGCTCTGCAAGGCAAGTACTTCGAGTTCGGAAACTATCTCTCGCCCTTCTACTCTCCGCTCTTCAATCCGTCCTGGCGTCCGTGGTGGCTCTCGCCCGCGATCTTCATCTTGTGGGCGCCGGGCGGCTTCCGCGTCACCTGCTACTACTACCGCAAGGCGTATTACCGTTCGTTCTTCGCCGATCCGGCGGGCTGCGCGGTGGGCGAGGCCAAGAGCGAAGGCTACTGCGGCGAGACCAAGTTCCCGTTCATCCTGCAGAACATCCACCGCTACTTCTTGTACCTCGCGCTCCTGATCCTGATTCCGCTCTGGTACGACGTGGTGCACGGCTTCGTCTTCGACGGCCGTTTCGGCATGGGCGTGGGATCGCTCGTCATCCTGGCGAGCACGGGACTGCTCACGATGTACACGGCCTCCTGCCATTCGCTGAGGCATCTCGTGGGCGGCAAGATCGATTGCTTCTCCTGTGTCGCCGGCGGCGAGCAGCGCCGCAAGGCGTGGAGCCTGCTCACGGTGTTCAACGAGCATCACATGGCATGGGCGTGGTGGAGCCTGCTCGCGGTGTGCTCCGCCGATTTCTACGTCCGCATGTGCGCGATGGGCGTCTTCCACGATTTGCGCTTCTTCTAGCCGGGAGGCCGCGTCGGACATGGACAACTACGAGATCCACGAGTACGACGTCCTGGTGATCGGCGCGGGAGGCGCTGGCCTTCGTGCTGCCATCGAGGCGTCCGCGCAGGGTGCGCGCGTCGGTCTCGTGTGCAAGTCCCTGCTCGGCAAGGCGCACACCGTGATGGCCGAGGGCGGCATCGCCGCGGCCCTGGCGCACGTCGATCCGCAGGACGGCTGGCAGACGCACTTCAAGGACACGATGAAGGGCGGCTCGTTCTTGAACCACTGGCGCATGGCGCAGCTGCACGCCCAGGAAGCGCCCGACCGCGTGCGCGAGCTGGAGCAATGGGGCGCGCTCTTCGACCGCACGACCGATGGGCGCATCCTGCAGCGCGCCTTCGGTGGGCACACATGGAAGCGCCTCGCCCACGTCGGCGACCGCACCGGCCTCGAGATGATCCGCACCCTGCAGGACCGCGGAGTGCACCAGGGACTCGACGTGTACATGGAGTGCACGGTGTCGCGGCTCCTGACCGACGGCGGCAAGATCGCTGGCGCCTTCGCCTACTGGCGCGAGAGCGGACGCTTCGTCGTCTTCCGCGCCAAGGCCGTGGTCGTGGCCACCGGCGGCGTGGGCAAAGCGTTTCCCGTCACCTCGAACTCCTGGGAATACACGGGCGACGGCCACGCGCTCTCGCTGATCGCGGGCGCCGAGCTCATCGACATGGAGTTCGTGCAGTTCCACCCCACCGGCATGGTGTGGCCGCCTGGGGTCATGGGCCTGCTCGTGACCGAGGGCGTGCGCGGCGAGGGCGGCATCCTGCGCAACAAGGACGGCGAGCGCTTCATGTGGAAGTACCTTCCGGAGGCGCGCCGCCACGAGTACGCGGAGACCGAAGAAGAAGCACGCGACTGGGTCGAGGCCGCCGTGGCCGGACGGCAGACGAAGTCGCGGCGTCCGCCCGAGCTCTCGACGCGCGACAACGTGTCCCGCGCCATCTACACCGAGGTGAAGGAAGGACGCGGCACGCCGCACGGCGGCTGCTTCCTGGACATCAGCTATCTGCCGGCCGATCGCGTGATGAAAAAGCTGCCCTCCATGTACCACCAGTTCCTCGAGCTGGCCGACGTGGACATCACGAAGGAGCGCATGGAAGTCGGGCCCACCATGCACTACATCATGGGCGGCGTGCGTGTGGATCCCGACAGCGGCCAGTCCACCCTGCCCGGACTCTTCGCCGCCGGCGAGGCGTCGGGCGGCATGCACGGCGCCAATCGCCTGGGCGGGAACTCGCTCAGCGATCTCGTGGTGTTCGGTCGCCGCGCCGGGCTCGGCGCCGCCCAGTACGCCAAGGGCGTGAGCGCGATGCCGGCCGTGAACCAAGCCGAGATCGAGGCCGAGGCCCGCGATCTCCTGGCGCCTTTCGAGCGCTCGAGCGGCGAGAACCCGTTCGCCGTGCAGCGCGATCTGCAGCGCGTCATGGGAGAGCGCGTGGGGATCTTCCGCGTGCAGGCTGATCTGGAGCGCGCCTTGGAGGAGCTGGCGGCGATCGAGAGGCGCCTGCCCGCCCTACGCGTCGAGGGCACGCGGATGTTCAACCCGGGCTGGCACCTCGCGCGCGACCTTCGCAACATGGTCCTCATCTCGCGCGTCATCGCCGAGGCCGCGGTGCTACGCAAGGAGAGCCGGGGCGCGCACTCGCGCCTCGATTTCCCCAAGCTCGATCCCGAGTACGGGAAGATCAACCTGGCGGCGAAGCTCCAAGACGGCGTGGTCAAGGTCGAGCCGTCCCCGCTTCCCGAGATGCCCGGCGAGCTCAGGGCGCTGTTCGAAGAGCCGGCGGCGGCCAAGGTCTAGAGAGGAAGCCTTGATGAGCCAGACGAAGGAAGCGATCCTCCAGGTCTTTCGCGGCGACCGCACGGGCGGCCAGCACGTCGAGTACAAGGTGCCGATGCAGCCCGGCATGGTCGTGCTCGACGCCGTGCACTGGATCCAGGGCCACGTGGCGCCCGATCTCGCCGTGCGCTGGAACTGCAAGGCCGCCAAGTGCGGCTCGTGCAGCGCCGAGGTGAACGGCAAGCCCGCGCTCATGTGCAAGTCGCGCCTCGATCACTTCCCGGAAGGGCAGCCCATCACCGTCTCCCCCATGAAGACCTTCCCGGTCATTCGCGACTTGGTGACGGACGTGAGCTGGAACTACGAAGTGAACAAGCGCATCACGCCCTTCTCGCCGCGCGCCGGCGCCGAGTGGCGTTGGCAGCAATCGGACATCGACCGTGCGCAGGAATTCCGCAAGTGCATCGAGTGCTTCTTGTGCCAGAACGTGTGCCACGTGCTGCGCACCCACGAGCTCAAGCACCAGTTCGCCGGGCCGCGCTTCTTCGTGCGCTCGGCCGGGCTCGAGATGCACCCGATCGACGGCGCCGACCGCACCGGCTACCTCAAGGACGAGGGCGGGATCGGGCTCTGCAACATCACCAAGTGCTGCACCGAGGTCTGCCCCGAGAGCATCCACATCACGGACAACGCGATCATTCCCTTGAAGGAGCGCGTCGTCGACCGCCACTACGATCCACTCAAGATCGTGTGGCGCAAGCTGACCGGCAAATAGAGAAACTCCGCGGACGCCCGTCCCGGCGTCTCGCGGAGCTCTCGCACTTCTTCGCTGTCGCTAGGTGGTGCTGCGTCCTCCACCGCGGTTGGTCAGCGCGATCACGATGATGAGGAACACCGCAACTCCGACCGCCCAGATCCACCAATGCGTGTACCAGACCTCACTCGTGGTCGTGGTCACGCTCCCGGCGCTCGTCGAGACGCCGCCCCCGCTCCCACCCGAAGGTGGATTCTGATTCTGGGCGAGGACCAAGGCGCTCCAGAGCGCCAGAGACGTGAGCGACGTCGCCGCCGCGCGTGCCCATTGGCTCATCTTGCGAGTCACGTTCGACCTCCTGTCCGCTCGCGTGGTTGGAACCGCTTCGCTCGTGTTGCCCGTGCGGACTCGCGGCCTTGTCGAGCAACGGTCGTGCCGGGAGGAATCGAATTGTGAAGTGCCGCTCGCGAAGGAACTTGTCCCGCGCCCTCGGCGTCCGGAGATGGGACGAGTCGTCAGGGCTGTGTAATCCGGTCCCAAGTGCAGGCAGGATTTGCAGTCGTGAAATCCGGTCGAAGGGATTCGATACGAATCAACGGGTCGGCGCGCCCGACTCTTTTTCCCACGCGCGTGCCACGTCACGGCCGCGCTCGACGTCGTCGACGACCAGGATGAGCTGGTGGTCGTGGTCGCTGTAGAGCACCTCGATGTTCACACCCGCTTCCGCCATGCGGCGCGTGAGCATCCCGAGCTGGCCCGGGACGGCTTGTCGGAGCCTTTGCACCACCACCTCGCGCTCGTCGAGCACCCGGATCCCGGCCCCCTCCAGCGCCCGACGAGCGGCCGCGCCGTCGGCGAAGAGAAAGTGCGCGGCGCCCTTGCCGCCCACGACCCACGCGCCTCCGCCCTCGATGCTCACGCCGGCGCGCCCCAGGGCTTCGCCCATGCGAGCGAGGGCGCCCGGACGATCCTCGAGCTCGATGGCCAGATCCTTCATCGCGCGCTCTCCGCGGCGACCGGCTCGACGCGCACCTCGGCGCGCACCGACTGGGCGATGAAACACTGCTCGTGCGCTTGGTGGTGCAGGACTTCGAGATCGGCCGCGGTCGGTAGCGACGCGCCCGTGAAGCGGATCGCGGGATGCAGCGTGACCTGGGTGATGGCAAGCCGGCCCTCTTCGTTTTTCGCCAGCAGGCCGACCGCTTCGTCCTTGTACTCGTCGATCACGAAGCCGCGCTTGGCGGCCAGGTAGAGAAACGTGAGCATGTGGCAGCTCGAGAGCGAAGCCACGAAGGCTTCCTCGGGGTCGACCGCGGCCGCCACCGAGAGCGGCAAGGGAACGACGCGCGGCGACGCTGAGGCCGCCACGTCGATGCCGCCGTCGAAGATCCAGCGGTGACCGCGCGAAAAGCGCGCGTCGGTGAATTTCTCGCTCTCGGCTCGCTGCCACACGATCGTCGCCCGATACTCGCTCATCATGGCCTCCTTGTGTTGCGGGCTCGGGGACAAGAGCGTATCGTCCCGCCAATGCATTCCGTCCCGAGCCCCATGTGATCTCCCGCCCTGCTTCTCTCTCCCTCGTTCTTGGCTTGGCGATCGCGCTCTTCGCTTCGCCGACTTACGCGCAGGATACGCCCGCTCCCGACAGCTTGACGAGCGCGCCCGCCGACACGGCGAATGTCGTGCCCCAGCGCGACGCCTTCGATGTGCTGCGCTCGATTCTCGGCAAGGCGACGCCACCTTCCGAGCTGGTCACGAAGACGAAGCGCGGCCTCTCGCTCACGTTGTTGCCGAGCGTCGGCTACAACCCGGCGTACGGCGCCTACGTGGGCGCGTCCATCGCGCTCGGCGGCTGGCTCGGCGATCCGGAGAACACGAGCATCTCGGCCGGATCGTTGAGTGGCAGTTATGCCTTCTCGGGGCAGGTCAGCTTCCAATTCAAGTCGGACTTCTACACGTCGCGCAACGGCTGGGCGCTCAAAGGCGACTGGCGCTACCTCGACACGTCGCAGCCCACGTTCGGCCTCGGGCCGACGAACCCGAGCGCGACCGAATATCCGATGAATTTCAAGCTCTACCGTTTCTATCAGGCGGGGTACAAGCGCCTGGGCGCCTCGCCCGTCTATGCCGGCGTAGGCGTCTTGTTCGATCGCTACGACGAGATCCATGACCTTCGAGCCGAAGCAGGCGAATCGACTCCGTACACGGAATACAGCGGCGGGGCGCCGTCGCGAAGCCAGTCGGTCGGCCTCTCGGCCAACGTGCTGGTCGACACGCGCGACAACGGCATCAACGCCTACAAGGGTTTCTTCTGGAACGCGAGCCTGCGCTCCTATCTGCCGGATCTCGGAAGCGACCAAGCGCGCCAGGCGCTGTGGAGCGACTTCCGCACCTACACGGTGCTCCCGGCTCACAGCCACAACGTGCTCGCGGCGTGGAACTATCTGTGGTTCACCTTCGGCCACTCGCCCTATCTCGATCTGCCGGCCGTCGGTTGGGACACCTACGGGCGCAGCGGCCGAGGCTACGTGCAAGGCCACATCCGTGGCACGAACCAGGCCTATCTCGAGCTGGAGTACCGGATGCAGCTCACCCGGGACGGTCTCTTCGGCGCCGTGGGCTTCGTCAATTTCACCAGCACCACGACGCTGGAAGAGAACATCTTCGTGAATCCCGATCTCGGATTCGGCGGCGGCCTGCGCATCAAGTTCACCAAGAGGACCCGCACCAACCTCGCCCTGGACGCGGCGCGCGGCCAGGACGACAAGACCCGCTTCTTCCTCGCGCTGCAGGAAGCGTACTGAGCCGATCGTAGACCGTCTCGCGGCCTTCTGTCTCAGATTGGACCCTTAAGTCCCTCTGTCATCCGACTCATTGGCTGGACTTCGGGCGCGCGTCAGCGCATGATTCCCCGCGCCCGGTGCAGACCGCGCGCAAGGGGCGTGCCTCGAGGAGGCGACATGTCGGAGAAAGGGAATTCGTTTCGCTTCACGAGCTGGCTCGTGCTCGTCGCTTTCATGATTTCTAGCACCGGCTGCAACGAGAAGAAGTCGCAGACCACCGCCACCACCGCCGAAGCGACCGGCAGTGCGGCCACCGCCGAGGTGGTGACGCAGGCGGCGTGGACACCCGATGCCCTCGAGGAGCTGGTCGCTCCCATCGCGCTGTATCCCGATCCGCTGGTGGCGCAGATCCTGGCCGCGTCGGTGAACGCGCAGGAAGTCCTCGACGCGGGCAACTGGCTGCTCGACAACCAGACTCTCAAGGGCGACGCGCTCGACGCCGCCACGGAGAAGATGGGCTTCGGTCCAGCCATGCGGGCGCTCGTCCACTTCCCCGACGTGGTCGACATGATGTGCCAGCAGCTCGACTGGACGAAGCAGCTCGGCGCCGCCTTCACCTCGGACCAGAAGGCCGTGCTCGACGCCATCCAGCGCCTGCGCACCGCCGCGCTCAACGTCGGCAATCTCAAGTCGTCGAAAGAGCAGAAAGTCGAGCAAACCACGCAGGAAGGCCAGCCGGTCGTGACCGTGCTGCCGGCGGACCCCAAGGTCGTCTATGTGCCGCAATACAATCCCCAGGTCGTCTACACGCAGGCGCCGTCCTCGAGCGAGTCCGAGGAGAAATCCTCGGAGAACAACGACGGGTCGGCGCTGGCCGGCGCGCTCGTGGGCTTCGGGATCGGCATGCTCGTGGGCTCGACGATGAACTCGTACTGCTATCCCGCTTGGGGCTACGGATCTGTCTACTACGGCCCGCGCCCCTTCTATCCTCCGGCCTACGGGTATCACCCCTACTATGGCGGCAGCTTCAACCACGCGTCGCACTACAACAACATCAATCGCAACGTGAACATCAACGTGAACAACAACTACTTTAATCGCTTCGACGGCAACAAGAATCTGGGCAACAATCGTGGCAACGGAAACCGCGGCAACGCCGGCAATCGCAGCCCGATCGCGAGCACACGTCCCGCCAACAACAATCGCGCGGGCGCCGGACAGTCGGGGCGCGGTCAGAACACCTACCGGGGCAACAACAACAAGTCCGGCCAGGCGGGCCGAAACACGGTGAATCCCAACAACCGAAGCGCGAACGCGGACCGCGGCTACGGCGGATCCAACCGGCCCACGGCGAACAACAACGGCTATCGCGGAGCAAGCAATCGGGCGGGCAACAACGCGGGCGTCAGCAACAACGCCTACAAAGGCAATCGGGCGAGCCCTAACGCCGCCGCCCGTCCCTCCGCCTCCACGGGAGGCGTCGGCCAGGGCGCGTCGCAAGTTTCCCGTCCCAGTGCGGGCACGAGCAACGCGGGTGCGCGCGTCGCCAACGGCGGCGGCGCCGGTCCCAGCGTCACGCAGCAGAACGGCGCCAGTGTGGTGCGGGGATCGAGCGGCGGCGGGCGCGACACCGGCTTGTCAGGTGCCGGCGGTGGCGGAGGATTCGAGCGCTCGGCGAGCGCGCGCGGACGGTCCAGCGCGATGTCGAGCAGCGCGGGGAGTCGCTCCAGCGGCAGGAGCGGTGGCGGTGGTGGCGGACGCGGCGGTCGCCGCTAGGAGGAAATCATGAAGCGCGACGCCAGATTCTGGGCCGCCTCGCTCCTTCTGACCGCACTCTTGGTGGCCGTCGGCTGCTCCCGCACTTCCACGACGGGCGGCACGTCCACGGCGCTGACCTTCGGGACGGCCGAGGAGGCGGTCGCGAGCTTCGCCGCGGCGGTCGAGCAGCGCGACCCGGCGCAATTGAAGAAACTCCTCGGCTTCGATAGCGATACGCTCTTGACTTCCGGCGACGCGGTCGAGGACAGCATGGCGCGCGAAGCGTTCCTCGCCCGCTACAACGCCCAGCACGAACTCGTGGCCGGTGGTCCGGACAATCTCGTTCTCGAAGTGGGTGACGATGGATGGCCCCTGCCGTTTCCGCTCGTGCGGGAAGACGGGCGCTGGCATTTCGACGGGCCCGCGGGCGCCGACGAGATCGTCTACCGGCGCATCGGCGCCAACGAGCTGCAGACGATCGACGTGATGCGGGGCTACGTCGGGGCACAGGACGATTACGCCGCCCGATCGCACGACCGTGCGCCGGCCGGAGCGTACGCGGGACAGCTGCGCAGCGATCCAGGCAAGCAGAACGGCTTGTACTGGGACGTCGCGCCTGGACAGCCGGAGAGTCCGGCTGGCCCCCTGCTCGCGGCCGCCGCATCCGAGGGCTACCGCGAGGGGCGCGGCTCGGCCGCTCCCTATCACGGATATGTTTTCCGGATGTTGATGTCGCAAGGTCCCGCGGCGAACGGCGGCGCGCGCGACTACATGGTGAATGGCAGGCTCACGGGCGGCTACTCGCTTCTCGCCTGGCCCGCGATCTACGGCGCGAGCGGGGTGATGTCCTTCATGGTGAATCAGGACGGTACCGTTTGGCAGCGCGACCTGGGAGAGAACACCGCGCAGGCGGCCCCGCAAATGCAGCAGTTCAATCCCGACAGCACTTGGACCCCGATCCCCCCGGAGCAATAGGCGGCGCGCAACCCATCGTGCTATCTTCGCGGCGGCCAAGACCCAACGGTGGCACCAGAGCGAAGATCCACACACCTCGCGAGGGAGCGCGGCCATGACCACCACCCTGCGGGACATTCCCGAACAGAGAGGAAGCGATTCCATGAATCTTCGTCGATCCGTGCACATCGGTCTGGCCGTGCTCGCCGTGGCCGCGCTCGGCGCTTGCGCGGCGCCCACCCAGCTGACCAGCGACTGGTCCGATCCCAATCTCGCCGGCAAGGCCGCCTACAAGAAGGTCGTCGTGGTCGGCATCACGCCCAAGGCCGCCGGACGCCGCGCCTACGAGGATGCCTTCGCCGCCCAGCTCAGCACCCGCGGCATCGACGCGATTCCGAGCTACACCTTCGGCGGCTCGGGTCAGATCGACAAGGACGCAGCCATCGCCAAGCTCAAGGAAATCGGCGCCGACGGCGTGTTGGTGACGCGTCTCATCGACAAGGAGACGGTGCAGAACTACTACCCGCCGACGTACGCCTCCGTGCCCTCGGCCTACTACGGCGGTTGGTACGGCTATTACTCGACCGGCTACTCGTACATGTACTCGCCGGGCTACGTGGAAGAGAACAAGGTCTACCGCCTCGAGACCAACTTCTACGACGTGAACAGCGACAAGCTCGTGTGGTCCGGACTCACCGAGACCACGCTGACCAGCGGCGACGCGCCCGAGAGCGAGATGCATCCGCTGATCAACACGCTGATGGCCAGCATGGAGAAGCACCACATCATCCCGCCGCCGGCGAAGAAGTAGTCGTCGGCCGACACCACGGAAGGAGCCGAGACATGCAGATCGCATTTCGTCGTTGGGCGGGCGCGCTCGTGGCTGGAGCCCTGATCGGACTTCCTGCCGTCGCGTCGGCGGCGGAGGGCCTCGAGTCGGAGATCGAATTGCTGCGCACGGACATCAAGGCCGGCAAGGTGGAGCTGGTGAAGAACGTGCTGCAGGTCGAGGGCGCCAAGGCCGACGCCTTCTGGCCCGTGTACCGGCAGTATCAGCTCGATCTCGACAAGATCGGCGACAAGCGGCTGGCGGTGATCAAGGATTATGCCGCCAACTACGATCACATGACCGACGCGAAGGCCAAGTCGCTGGTCAACCAGGCGCTCGACCTGCAGGCGCAGCGCACGGATCTTCTCAAGAAGTATTACAAGAACTTCGAGAAGGTCCTGGGTCCGATCGACGCGGCCAAGCTGGTGCAGACCGAGTATCTGGTGATGGCCCTCATGGACGTGCAGGTGGGCGCCAGCATTCCCCTGATGGAGAAGCCGACGGCCGCCGCGTCGCCGTAGTCGGCCGCCGCCCCGAAAACAAGAACGGGCCACCGCAGCGCTGCGGTGGCCCGTTTCTCTTGTGGCGAAAGACTAGCGGTGGTAGCCCAGCTTCTTCACGAAGCCGAGCGAGAACTCCCACTGGTCGAAGTAGTGCGCGTCCGCGGTCGCGTAGCAGCCGTAGAACGGATCGCACCAGTAACCGGTCTGCGTCGAGTTGATGTAGGTCGGGTTGTAGCGGATGTCGAGGCGCGCGCCTGAGCCGGAGTGGTTGTACTTCTTCACGCCCACGCCCAGCGACCAGGTGAACTTGGTCTCGGTGCTCAGGTTGCGGGGCGTGCCCAGGGAACCGTTGGTCGAGCCCGGATCGAAGATGTTGGCGCCCAGACCGAGCAGGAAGTACGGGAACGTGTTCTCCGTCCGTCCCGGCTTGGAGAAGAGAAAGTCACCCATGACTTGATGGATGGCCATGTTGGCGATGTCGACGTCACCGCTTCCGTTTCGCGGCTGGAAGAAGATGCCGCTGTCCATGTAGTGATAACGAACTTCGAAGGTGAAATCGGGCCGGGGATCGATGCCCAGGGCCAGTCCGCCCATGAAGCCGTCGTTGGCGTGAATCTGTCCCGCTCCGTTTTCCGGCGTGAGCTCGAGATTGCCACCCGTCTTCCAGCCGATGAACGGCGTGATCTCCCACGTCCCCTGGGCGAAAGCGGGCGCGGAGACCAACAAGAGGAGCATCGCGAGGAGAAGACCGTTTCTCTTCATGGCTTTCCTTTCCTTGGGGCGATACGGATCGGATCGCGGCCCCCGTCGTGATTGCGCTCCCCTACGGGTGACCAGACTGTTCGCAGCCGCCGAATCCTAAGAAACATGCGGGCGTCTCGTCAATGCGAACCGTCACGTAGGGAAAACCAGGAAATCCGTCCCTTATGTACCCTTGGCGCGCGCCTCCGCCGGTTGACAGCGCGCACTCCCCCGCCCCAACATGTTCGTCGCTTGCACGGTTCGTCTCTCGCGTCCTTGCCACCCGGAAGATGGAGAATCATGGCTGACGAGCGGTCCGCCCCACCGGCTCGAAAGTCGCCTCTGGACGATCCCTCGGTCGAGCTTTCGGCGCGTCGCACCGGCATGTCCTTCCAGCGCACGCGCCTGAGCGCGGAGCGCACTTTGATGTCGGTGATCCGCACGTCCATTTCCCTCATCAGCTTCGGCTTCACCATCTTCCAGTTCTTCCAAAAGCTGAAAGCCTCGGACGTCATCAAGGCGGCGGCCGCACCGAGCCGTTTCGGACAAATGCTGGTCTGGCTCGGCATTGGCATCCTGATTCTCGGCATCGTCTATCACCTGCAGTTCATGCGCGGCCTGCGTCAGGAGCGCGAGGCGATGAGAGCCGAGGGACTGGTTCACGCCCAGAGCGGCTTCCCCGGTTCTTACACGTTGTTCATCGCCCTGGCCCTGCTTGCCATCGGTCTTTTCACCGTCGCGAGCATGACGTTCCAGATGGGGCCCTTCGGATGACCCCGGCCCAGCTCGTTCCGCTCGTGCTCCAGATCAGCATCGCGGTCATCGTGTTCGCCAACGCGCTGCGATCGCAGCCCGGTGATCTGACTTACCTCTGGCGGCGGCCTTCTCTTTTCGCGCGTTCGATTCTGTCCATGAACGTGCTCATGCCATTCCTCGCGGCGCTCGCGGCCAAGCT
>DATFWU010000057.1:0-9002 GCA_035259005.1 Candidatus Eiseniibacteriota bacterium | reverse complement strand
TGGACGCTTCGCTACTGGCTGCAGTCGGTCGAGGGTGTGGCCGAAGTGGCTTCGGTGGGCGGCTTCGTGCGCCAGTACCAAGTGGATCTCGATCCCGTGCGCCTGGCCAACTACGGCGTCACGCTCTCGGCGGTGGCCGACGCCATCGCGCGCTCGAACAACGACGTGGGCGGAAGCGTGGTCGAGATCGCCGAGCACGAGCACTTCGTGCGCGGCCGCGGGTACATCCGATCGATTGACGACGTCGCTTCGGTGCCCGTGATGACCGGCGCCAACGGCGTGGCCGTGAAGGTCGGCGACCTGGGCGACGTTCATCTCGGCCCCGAACAGCGCCGCGGCATCGCCGAGCTGAACGGCCAGGGCGAGGTGGTGGGCGGCATCGTGGTCATGCGTCAGGGCGAGAATGCGCTCCGCGTCATCGACCGCGTGAAGGCGCGCCTGCACGAGGCGGAGCGCTCCCTGCCACCCGGCGCGCACATCGTCGTCACCTACGACCGCTCGGATCTGATCAAACGCGCCGTCGATAACCTGTGGCACAAGCTTCTGGAAGAGATGATCGTCGTGAGCCTGGTCATCCTTCTCTTCCTGTTCCACTTCCGGAGCGCGTTGATCCCCATCTTGTCCATGCCGGTCGCTGTGTTGCTCGCTTTCATTCCCATGAGCGGGCAGGGGCTCACGGCCAACATCATGTCGCTGGGCGGTATCGCCGTGGCCATCGGAGCCATGGTCGATGCCTCGATCATCATGGTCGAGAACGTGCACAAGCGGCTCGAAGCCTGGGAGGAAGCGGGGCAGCCGGGGCCGCGAAGCGCCGTCGTCATCGCCGGTCTTCAGGAAGTCGGCCGCTCGATCTTCTTCGCGCTCCTCGTGATCACCGTGAGCTTTCTCCCCATCTTCACGCTCACTGGCACCGAGGGCAGGCTCTTCAAGCCGCTCGCCTTCACCAAGACGTATTCGATGGGCTTCGCCGCCCTTCTTGCCATCACGCTGACGCCGGCGCTGGCACTGCTTTTCATTCGCGGGCGCATCCGGCCCGAGCGCGAGAATCCGATCAACCATTGGCTCGTGACTCGCTACGTGCCGGTGGTGCGCTGGGTGGTGCGGCGGCGGCGCCTCGTCTTCTGGGGCGCGGCCATCGTGCTCGCGAGCGCGATCCCTATCTTTCTGAGCTTGAGCAGCGAATTCATGCCGCCGCTCAACGAAGGCACGATCCTCTACATGCCGACGGCACCACCCGGGATCTCGGATCGCGAAGCGTCCGATGTGCTCTCGAACATGAATCGCCGAATTCGTGAGTTCCCCGAGGTGGCGACCGTATTCGGCAAGATCGGCCGCGCCAAGACCGCGACCGACCCGGCGCCGCTCTCCATGGTGGAGACGGTGATCTCGCTCAAGCCCGAGTCCGAGTGGCCCAAGGGCATGACGTGGGAGAAGCTCATCTCGCAGATGGATGCCGGCCTGCGCTATCCCGGCATGCCCAACATCTGGTGGATGCCCATCCAGACGCGCCTCGAGATGCTGGCCACCGGCGTGCGCAGCAACCTGGGCATCAAGGTGTTCGGGCCCAACCTGGCCGAGATCGAGCGACTCTCGGTCGCCATCGAGCGCGCGCTCGGCCAGGTGTCAGGGACGCGCAGCGCCTACGCCGAGCGCCTTACCGGCGGCTACTATCTCGACTTCGACATCGATCGCGCCGCAGCGGCGCGCTATGGCCTTCGCGTCGGCGATGTCGAGGACGTGATCGAGGGAGCGATCGGCGGTCGCATGGCCACGCAGACGATCGAGGGCCGCGAGCGCTACGCGGTGAACGTGCGCTACGCGCGCGCGCTGCGCCAGGATCCGGACCAGCTCGAGCGCGTGCTCGTGCCCCTGCCCAAGGGCGGCAACGTGCCGCTCGCCCAGGTGGCCCACATGCGCTTCGTGAACGGTCCGCCCATGCTGCTCGAAGAAGGCGGCCAGCTCTTTGGCCTGGTCTCAGTGGACGTCGCCGACCGCGGCATCGTGGATTACGTGAAAGACGCCAAGCGCGTCGTCGCGCACGACGTGGCGCTCCCGCCCGGCTATCGCATCGACTGGGCGGGGCAGTTCCAGTACTACGAGCGCGCCAAGGCCCGCCTGGCCCTGGTCGTGCCGCTCACGCTAGCGCTCGTGGCCTTCCTTCTCTATTTGAGCTTCCGCTCGCTCAAGGAGACGGCCATCGTGCTCCTGGCCGTGCCGTTTTCACTGGTCGGGGCGGTCTGGATCCTGGCGCTCCTCGGATTCAAGCTCTCGGTCGCCGTCTGGGTGGGCATGATCGCGCTGGCCGGCCTCGACGCCGAAACCGGCGCCGTCATGCTTCTCTACCTGAACTTGAGCCATCGCAAGTGGATGGCAGAGGGGCGCCTGCGCACGCCGACCGACCTCGAGGACGCCATCGTGGATGGCGCGGCCCACCGCATTCGCCCCAAGATGATGACCGTGATGACCATCCTGATCGGCCTTCTGCCCATTTTGTGGGGCTCGGGGGCCGGATCGGACGTGATGAAACGCATCGCCGCCCCCATGGTGGGGGGCGTGGTGACCTCGTTCGTACTGGAGCTGGCCGTGTATCCTGCGGTCTACGCGTGGTGGAAGGGGAGGCGGCTCGGGGGGGTGTCGCCCTCGTCCCCATGAGATCGCACGCGTGTTTCACCCAAGTCCCAAGGAGGAACGCGATGAAATCGATTCGTTCGCAGATCGTCCTTTCCCTCGTGTTTGGCGCGCTGGTGGTCGCGGCTGCGTCCGCGCAGGCCGACACCGCGGCCAAGCCGGCGACCACCGCCAAGCCGGCGTCGACCATGAGCCACGAGGCCACCGCACCCGCCAAGAACGTGACGGGCGAGGTGGTCGACATGGGCTGCTATTTGGCGCACGAGGCGCACGGCGAGAAGCACATCGCCTGCGGCACCAAGTGCGTCGCCGGTGGCATGCCGATGGGCCTGCTCACGGCGGATGGCGGTCTGTATCTGTTGACGCTCAACCACGACAACGCCGATCCCTACAACGCGCTCAAGAAGATGGTGGGCAAGAATGTGACGGTCACCGGGCCGGTCAACGAGCGCGGCGGCATGAAGGGCATCGACGTCACCGGCGCCAAGCTGGTCGCGGCGAAGTGAGTCACCGGCTTCTCTCTGCGCGCGTGGGGCCGCCACGCGCGTGGGGGCTGCCATGAAGTGGGCCGTGGTGGTGATGATCCTCGCCTTGGCGGGAGGAGTGGCCGCGTACATGACCGTGCGCCCGAACTTGCCGGCGGCCGAGCGGGGACGCCGCCTCGCCGAGCGCATGGGCTGCTTCGGCTGTCACGGTCCGGGCGGGATCCGGGGCGCCGCCAATCCCGGCCGCACCGATGAAACGGTTCCAGGTTTCGAAGGGGACGTGATGATGTTCGCCAAGTCGCCCGACGAGATCCGCCAGTGGATCACGACCGGGACGACCGAGAAGCGCAAGGTGAGCGAGACTTGGCAGGCCGAGCGCAAAGCAGGCGCGCTCAAGATGCCCGCCTTTGGCCGGCGCCTCGAGCGCCGTCAGATCGACGATCTCGTGGCCTTCGTGCGTGCGAGCGCAGGAGAGCCCGAGCCCGAGGACTCGCTCGCGGCGGCGGGACTCACGCGCGCCGATTCGCTCGGCTGCACCGGCTGTCACGGCGCGGGCGGGCGCTTCGCGCGCAACAATCCGCGATCGCTCAAGGGCTACTTGCCGTCCTGGGACGGTGCGGATTTCCCCGATCTGGTAAAGAGCCGCGAAGAATTCGGCGAGTGGGTCGAGGACGGCGTGAGTAAACGATTCAAGTCCAATCCGGCGGCGAGCTTCTATCTGCGCCGCGCCGTGCTTCACATGCCCGCCTTTCGCACCCATCTCTTACCGGGCGACGTCGACGCGCTGTGGGCCTACGTCGAATGGCTGCGCTCTCCCGAGACGCAGCAGGAGCTCAAGCGCTGATGTCGTCGATTCGTCTCGAGGTCGCGAGCGCGCACAAGGATCCGGTGTGCGGCATGTCGGTCTCCGAGGAGAGTCCGCACCACGCGACCTATCGCGGCAAGGAATACTACTTCTGCTGCGCCGGATGCCGCGCCAAGTTCGAAGCCGATCCCGAGAAGTACCTGGCGCCCAAGCCCACGGCACCCGAGGCGCGCGCGACCGCGCAGGCCGGCGTCGAGTGGACCTGCCCGATGCATCCCGAGATCGTGCGCGACCGCCCGGGCTCGTGCCCGATCTGCGGCATGGGGCTCGAGCCGCGGACGATCACCGCCGAGGAGCCAGAGAATCCCGAGCTTCGAGACATGACGCGGCGCTTCTGGATCAGCGCCGGGCTCACCGCCCCGCTCGTCGGCGTCGCCATGCTCGGCCTCGGCACGGGCTCGGAAGAGCTGGCGCTCGCCACGCCGGTCGTTCTGTGGGGCGGCTGGCCGTTCTTCGTGCGCGGCTGGCAATCGATCGTGAACCGAAGCCTCAACATGTTCACCTTGATCGGGCTCGGCGTCGCGGTCGCCTACCTCTACAGCCTGGTGGCCGCCGTCGCTCCCGGATTGTTTCCGGCTTCGTTCCAGGACGCGCGCGGCCACGTGGCCATGTATTTCGAAGCCGCGGCCATGATCGTCACGCTGGTATTGCTCGGCCAGGTGCTCGAGCTGCGTGCTCGCGCCCAGACGGGGGCGGCGATTCGCAAGCTCCTGGGCCTCGCCCCCAAGACGGCGCGCCGCGTCGCTCCCGACGGCAGCGAGGAAGATGTTCCGCTCGAATCCGTGCGCGTCGGCGATCTCGTGCGCGCGCGTCCCGGCGAGAAGGTGCCGGTCGACGGCGTGGTGGTGAGCGGAACCAGCGCGGTCGACGAATCGATGATCTCCGGCGAGCCCATTCCGGTGGCCAAAGCACCCGGAGACAAGGTGGTGGGCGCCACGGTCAACCGCACGGGTAGCTTGGTCGTGCGCGCCGAGCGGGTGGGATCCGACACCGTGCTCGCGCACATCGTGCGCATGGTCTCGGAGGCGCAGCGAAGCCGGGCGCCGATCCAGAGCCAGGCGGATGTCGTCGCCAGCGTTTTCGTGCAACTCGTGCTGGCAGTCGCGGCCGTCACCTTTCTCGTCTGGGCGTTGATCGGACCCGAGCCACGCCTGGCGCACGCGATCGTCAACGCGGTCGCCGTGCTGATCATCGCTTGCCCGTGCGCGCTGGGGCTCGCCACGCCCATGGCCATCATGGTGGCCTCGGGCAAGGGAGCGACCGCCGGCGTGCTCTTCAAGAACGCCGAAGCGATCGAGACCCTGGGCAAGGTCACCGCACTCGTCCTCGACAAGACGGGAACGCTCACCGAAGGGAAGCCGCGGCTCGTCGGCGCTCCCGGAGACGAGGTTCTCCGCTTGGCCGCGAGTCTCGAGCGGGCGAGCGAGCATCCACTGGCGGCCGCCGTGGTGCAGGCGGCGCGCGAGCGGAGAATGTGGCTCGCCCCCTTGCAGGACTTCGAATCGATCACCGGGAAAGGTGTGCGCGGCGTGGCCGAAGGCAAGGTGGTGGCGCTCGGCAACGCCGCCTTGATGCGCGACCTGGGGATCGAAGTCGGTCACGAGTCCGCCGAATCCCCGCGCGCCGAGGGTCAGACCGTGATCTTCGTCGCCGTGGACGGGCGACTTGCGGGGTTGTTGACGATCGCCGACCCGATCAAGGAGAGCGCGCCGCAGGCCGTGCGCGACATCCAAGCACTCGGGCTTCGGATCTACATGGTGACGGGGGACAGCCGGGTGACCGCGCAGGCGGTGGCGCGCCAGCTCGGCATCGACCAGGTGCTGGCCGAGGTGCCGCCCGAGAAGAAGCTCGACGCGATCCGCGATCTCCAGGCGCGTCACGAGATCGTCGCCATGGCCGGAGACGGCATCAACGACGCTCCCTCGCTGGCCCAGGCCGACGTCGGGATCGCGATGGGCACGGGAACCGACATCGCGATGGAGAGCGCCAGCGTCACCCTGATCAAGGGTGACCTGCGAGGCATCGCGCGAGCCCGCCGCCTGAGTCGCCTCACGATGAGCAACATCCGCCAGAACCTGTTCTTCGCGTTCATCTACAACTCGCTCGGCGTGCCGATCGCGGCGGGCGTCCTCTACCCCTACTTCGGCATCCTGCTGAGCCCGGTCATCGCCGCGGCCGCCATGAGCTTCAGCTCGGTGTCCGTCATCGCCAACGCGCTCCGCCTGCAGCGGGCGCGCATTTGAAAGGAGAAGAGATGAAGCTCCGCATCGTCGTCGCCCTCACCCTCGTCGCCGGACTCACCGCCATGGGCTGCGGTGGCGCGCCGTCCGGCACCACCGCGCGCTACAACATCAAGGTCAGCGAAGCGGGCTACGAGCCGGCGCATGTGAAGGCGCATCCGGGTCAGGAGGTCGTGCTCGTCTTCACCCGCACGACGGACCAGACTTGCGGCACGGAAGTCATCGTTCCTTCGGTGAACGACACCGTGCCCTTGCCGCTCAATCAGCCGGTCGAGGTGCGCCTGGTCGCCAAGGAAAAGGGTGACATCACCTTCCACTGCGGCATGAAGATGCTGGAAGGCTCGGTGCAGGTGGACTAGAAACCTCTTGCTCGAGGGGGAGCGCGGCAGGATCATCGAGCTGCCTGCCGCGCTGGATATTGGGGGCCGGGCTCGTTTGGGTCGCGGAGAGAACCATGCGTCCCAATTCGGCTCGGCTCATTTTGTTGGTCCTCGTTTTCTCGAACCTCCCCGCCGCCTCAGCCTCGGCCGATCAGCCCGCTTCCCCTTGTGGCACGCTCTGTGGCCGCGTGGCCGACGCGGTAGACCAAAAGCCTCTCGGGTATGCCAACGTCGTCATCTTGGGAACCAAGCTGGGGGCCCAAACGGACGAGCAAGGGAATTTCACCATCGATCGCGTGCCCGCAGGAGCATGGCGGGTTCGGGTTCTCGCCATGGGAGCGGATCCGGTCACGACCGCAGTGATCGTGGCGGGTACAACCGAGACCTCCATCGCCGTCCCCGTGCGGGTCGTCTCGTTCCCGAGAGGCATGAGCGAAGCGAAGGCGGCGGCCGAATCCGTGGGGGTCGAGGTGCCCTGGGGTCCGGCGGTGGTCAGCTGCGAGATCCATCCCGCCTCTCCTCTCTTCCATGTGGGCGACAAGCCGTCTTTCCGTGTCGTGATCACGAATCATGGCGATCGCCCGATCGAACTCGTCCAAGCCCTCGACGGAAGCGCCGAAGGCTGGCGGTATCCCGTGATCTCGCTTCGGATCGAAGGTCCGGAGGGAGGGTTCAACAATCGGCCGGGATTACGCTGCGGAAACATGAATACGCTCGAGCCCTCTGATTTCGTCACCGTGGGCCCCAAGCAGTCGTTCGAGCCGTTCGCCGCGGGATGGTGGCCGTTTCCTCTCACCCGGCCCTTGCGCCGGGCCGGGCGGTACAAGGCAACGGTTTGCTACTCGACCATGGAGCCGGACGTGCGCCGCTGGGTTGGCGATTGGTGGAGCACATGCGGTCTTCCCGCATCGCTGTCTCGACTGTTTCGGCGCGTTCCCATGGTGGAGCTCACGGCGACGACGGAGTTCCGCGTGATCGGGAGATAGTCAGGGCTTGACCGGCGTGGCCGCGAGCTCGCCGACGACCGTCGTCCAGGCGCGTACGCGCCAGCTCTTGACGAGGCCGTTCTTGACGTAGGGATCGGCCTTGGCGAATGCCTCGGCCACGGCCGGCGAGTCGCCCTGGAAGACGAAGACGGCGCCGTCGACCGGATCGGCCAAAGCGCCCGCCAAGACGAGCTCGCCCCGCTTCACCGCCTCCCACGCGAGGGCGAGATGGACAGAACGGTGCGCGGGCCGCCGCTCCAGGTAATCGTCGACCACGTCGTAGAAGAGAAGATAGTGCACGGGCGGCTAGTGCCGCCCCGCGGGCGCGAGCGAGAGCGCGGCGTAGATCTCGCCGGCGAACGTCTCTCCGCCGGGAACCAGCGCCAGGTCGCGCAGCGAGACCAGGCCCACGGGCCGGTGGTTGTCGTCGACGACGACGATCCGGCGCGCCCGGTTCTCGAGCATGAGCTTCATCGCTTCTTTGACTTCGATCTTTTCGTGACACGAGAGCACGTGCATGCTCATCACGTCGCGCACGCGCGCGCCGCGCGGGTCTCTGCCCTCGGCGGTGCCGCGCAGCGCCAGATCACGGTCGGTGACGATGCCGACCAAGCGGCCGTGCTTGTGTACCGGCAGCGAGCCCACGTCGTACGCGCGCATCTTGCGCGCGGCTTCGAGGAGTGTGCACTCGGGGTCGATCGTGGCCAGATCGCGGTGGGCGAGTTCCTTGATCTTCATGGCCGCCTCCTTGATGGCCGCGCCGGTACTGAGGGCCGGCGCTTCATCGATGCTACCTCCGCGCGGTCCCGAAGGCGATAGACGAAGCGTAGCCCCGACCAGGTCTCGTCGATTGCGCAGATCTTGTTATCTACGAGGCGGGCTTCGAGCCCGGCGGTCCGGACCGTTCCTTCTTGCAAATCCGTCAACTCGCCCGAAGCCTTCTTGGGCCACGCCACCCAGAGCCCTCCATCGGGCTTCAATTTAGCCATCGCGTGCGCAAGCTCGGCGAGGAGAACCGCACGATTTCTGGCGAACAAAACGATTACATCGAAAGGCCCGCGTGCGTTTCGCGAGAGCTTGACGTCGGGCGGGAGAGGATCGAGCGCGAAACCAGTGGGGGCGAGCCGGAGCAGCACCGCGGCACCCGGCTTGATCCCGAGCTTTTGGGGAAGGGGCGTGCCCGAGTAACCGGCCATGGGCACCAACCTAAGGCAGCGCCGATACTTAGAAAAGCCAGAAACTTCTTGACCACTGAAATCGTAATGATATCGTATTGATACCTAAACCAGGAGGTGCAGCATGATGCGCGAGAGAGAGCGTCACGTAGCCAACGGGCTCGTCGCTTTCCCCGTGTTGTTCGTCACGTCGGTCGCCGTCTTCTGGCTCTTCTTTCAGGCCGTGCAGGGGCACGAGGTCCT
>DATFWU010000056.1:0-25459 GCA_035259005.1 Candidatus Eiseniibacteriota bacterium | reverse complement strand
CTGGCGCGGGCGCCCTCACCGGGCTTCTCGGCGCGGCGGCGCGCCGCGTCATCGCGGTCGAGCGCGATCGCGGCCTCGCCGCGCTCCTGCGCGACGAGCTGGGCGGCTGGTCCAAGGTGCAGGTGCTCGAGGCCGATTTCCTCGAGACCGACCTCAACGCCGTCGCCCTCGAGAACGACGCCGGCAAGCTCTTCGTCGTCGGCAACCTGCCTTATTCCATCACCACGCCCTTGCTCACGCGCCTCATCGAAGAGCGCCATGTCCTGGAGCAGGCGGTGATTCTCGTGCAGCGCGAGTACGCGGCCCGCTTGGCCGCGGCCGCGAGCTCGGCCGACTACGGCTCGCTCACCGTGTACGCGCGCTTCTACTGCGTGCTCGAGCCTCTCTTCCACGTGCCGCCCTCGGCCTTCTGGCCCAAGCCGGAAGTCGATTCGACCCTCGTGCGCGTGCGCTTCCGCTCGCGTCCGCCCATCGAGGTGCCCCACGAGGAACGCTTCTTCGAGCTCGTGCGCGCCGCCTTCGGGCAGCGCCGCAAGTCGCTCGGCAACGCGCTCGCCACCGCCTACGAAGGCGATCGCGGTCTCGCCCAGCGCGTGCTCTCCGCCGCCCGCATCGCGCCCGCGCGCCGCGGCGAAACCCTCGAGATGGAGGAATTCGCGCACTTGGCGCGCGCCGACGCCAAGGTGCGCGAGCGCGTCGGCATGGACGACACCGAATGAAGCGCGGAAAAGGACGAGGACAGGGAGGTCTCATCGCGGGCCTGGCGCTCGCGGTGATCCTCGTCTTCGCCGCCGGTGAGATCATTCTCTTCGCGCGCTCCGAAGAAGGCAGTGTCTATCTCGCGCAGCACGGGTTCGCCGCGCCGCGCTCGCGGCTCGCGCTCTCGGTCGAGACCACGATCCGCGGCTCGCTGCATCGCCTGGGCCTCGCGGCGGGCAACCCCGAAGCCAAGCCCATCAAGGAGGAAGGGGGCAAGGTCGTGCGCTGGGCCGTCGACCTGCCGGCGCGTGCCTCGCTGTTCCTCGTCAACGCCGAGGTGACGAAGTCGCTCGAGGACAAGGGCGAGCGTGTGTTCGACGGCTGGGAGACGGCGGGGAAGGACGGCGAGACGCTCACGCTGCGCGTGGGCGTCGGACAGACGGTCACCCATGAGCTCGACTTCACGCGCAAGGGCGGAGACGACGCGCACGAGGTCGTGCGGCTGGCGATCGTGATCGAGGGCTTCGGGCCCGCGGACAACGATAGCCTGGCCAAGGCGGCCATCGGGCTGCCGTTCGATTTCAGCGGAGCCGTGATCACGAACGAGAAGGGGGCCAAGCACTGGGCGCAGCAGCTGGCCTCGCACGGGCGCGAGGTCGTGGCCCAGATTCCCATGGAGCCCATGAATTATCCCGCGCGCTCGCCGGGCCCCGACGCCGTCCTCGTGGACATGACGAAGAGCCAGATCCGCCGCCTGGTGGTGAAGCACGTCCATGCCGCGCCCGGATGCATCGCGGCACTTCCCTATCTCGGCGGCATGGCGCTCCAGGACGCGAACGCGATGCAGGCCGTGGCGACCGAGCTGCATGATCAAAAGATTGCCTACGTCGAGGTGTCGGGCGAGGAGCACTCCGTCGGTCTCGAATCGGCGTCGCGCGCGGGAGTGCCATTCTTGCGCCTCGACACCCGTGTCGACGCCGGGCATGGCTCGGCCTCCAAGGGCCAGCGCGCCGTGCACGAGACCCTGCGCGATCTCGCTGACACCGCGCGCCGGCGCGGCTTCGCCACCGGCATCGCGCGCCTCGATCGCCCGACCTTGATGGCGCTGCGCACCGAGGTTCCCGCGCTCGAGAATCAGGGCGTGCACGTCGTGCCACTCTCCGCGCTGCTACGGCCGAGCGTGTATTAGGACGAACGCCATGGCTTTGACGACCGTTCCGGGTCTTTCGCAGTGCCAGAAGCCGAGGGGATGGCTTGGGCGATTCGTGCTCTGCTCGATGAACGCGCGGCACGCGGGCGTGACCGACTGGGGACTCCGCCACGTGAGCATCGCGGCCACGGACACCGTGCTCGACGTCGGCTGTGGCGGCGGCCGGACGCTCGCCAAGCTGGCCCGCGCCGCGAGTCAAGGCAGCGCTCACGGGATCGATTACTCGACCGAAAGCGTGCATGCCGCCCGTCGCTTGAACCGGGAGGCGATCGCGCGCGGTCAGGTCACGGTTCAGGAGGCGTCGGTCTCGGCCATGCCGTTCGCCGAGGGCTCGTTCGACCTGGTGACCGCCGTCGAGACACACTTCTGGTGGCAGGATCCTGACGCCGGCATGCGGGAGATCGGGAGGATTCTGAAGCCGGGAGGCCGCCTGGTCGTGATCGCCGAGTTCTACAACGGAGGCAAACACGCCAAGTGGGCCGACCGCATCTCGCAAGTGACCACGATGGCGGTATGGAACGTCGAGCAGCACAAAGCACTCTTCACGCGCGCCGGCTTCGTGGACGTGCAGGTCGATGAAGAGCGGCGCCAGGGCTGGATCTGCGTGGTCGGGACCAAGCCCCGGGCATCTTGAGAGGAGCCGCCGAACCGGGCTATTCTCTCGGCGTGCGAGCCGCTTTGGCGCGCGATTCCTTCCTCCAGGAGCTGTCCTTCATGAGCGAGACGCGCCGATCCCCCGTGGTCGAGATGATCACCGCGCCCGAAGCCCCGCCCGAGACGCGCATCAAGCGCCAGTTCGTCAATTTCGCCTTCTACTCGGTGGATCCGGCGTGGCGCCGTCTACCCGACGCCGAGCGCGCACAGGGCAAACGTGAATTCCTCGCGGTGTGCGAGCGCTTCGAGAAGGACGGCGGCCTCCTGATTCCCTACTCTCTGGTGGGCATCCGCGCCGACTGCGAGCTCATGATGTGGCGCATCGCGACCGAGCTGGAGGAGATGCAGAAGCACACCGCCGCGCTCCTCGCCACCGGGCTCGGCAAGTACCTCAAGGCGTCCTACTCGCTGCTCGGCATGACCAAGCGCTCGATCTACGTCGACCGCATCCATCCCGGGCACGACGAGGACCGCATGTTCATCGTGCCGGGCAAGTACAAGTATCTGTTCGTGTATCCGTTCGTGAAGACGCGCGCCTGGTACATGCTCGATCACGAGACGCGCCAGCGCCTCATGGACGGTCACATCCGCATGGGCACGACCTATCCCTCGGTGAAGCTCAACACCACCTACTCGTTCGGCCTCGACGACCAGGAGTTCGTGGTCGCCTTCGAGTCCGACCGCCCCGACGACTTCCTCGATCTCGTCATGAACATGCGCGAGACCGAGGCGTCCTCGTACACCCTGCGCGACACACCGACGTTCACCTGCCTTCGCTCCCCGAGTGCCGCCGCCATGCTGGACACGCTCGGCTGAGCGGAGCGGCCACGGCCGAGGCTCGCGAAGCCCCACCGTTCGATGGCGAATCGTTCCGCGCGCGCTGGCTGGCGCCCGGAACGCTGATCACCCTGCTCGCGTTGTTCCTCCTGCTCGGGCAGATCGGCTCGAGTCATCTCTCCAACTACGACGATTGCTTCTACGCCCAGCGCGCCAAGGAGATGCTCCAGGGCGGCGATTGGGTGACGCCGCACTGGAACGCCCAGGCCCAGGTCGACAATCCGCCGTTTTTCATGTGGCTCGTGGCCCTGTCGTTCGCCGTGTTCGGCATCACGGGAGCCGCGGCCATCCTGCCTTCGGCACTCTCGGGGGTGGGCTGCGTCGCGCTCACGTACCGGCTCGCGCCGCGCGTCGGTCTCGATGGCTTCGGCGCCTGGGCTTCGGCCTTCGTGCTGCTCACGACCGGTTATTTCCTCAAGTTCTCCGGCCACGCCATGCTCGATGTCCTGGTCACGTTTCTCACTTTGGGAGCGATCTGGTTCCATCTGCGAGCCCTCGAGGAGCACCCGCGCTTTCACTTGCTGAGCGGCGTATGTCTCGGCCTCGCCATCTTGACCAAGAGCGTGGTCGGCGCGCTGCCTTGGCTCGCGATTCTCGGGCACATCGTCTGGACGAGAGGCTGGAAGAGATTGCTGGATCCGTGGCTCATCGGGGGCTTGGCACTCTCGGCCGTGATCGGCGGCTGGTGGTTCGTCTACGAGTGGGCCGCGCGCCGGGAGATGTTCGAGCAGAAGTGGCGATGGATGCTCTACGAGCGCTCGTTCACCATCGGCAACGAGCGCCTGTCATGGTGGAAGTACTTCGACTATCTCGGGATGCTGGCGCGCGAGTACTGGCCCTGGCTGCCGGTCGCCGCCGTGGGCGCGTGGCGGTGTGCGCGCCGCCGCGACTCGGGGGCGAAGCTCCTTCTGCTTTGGTTCCTCGCCATCGTGACTCCGCTCTCGCTCGCCAACGAGAAGAAGCTCTGGTACATCATGGCTGTCTTTCCCTGCCTGGCGCTCTTGAGCGGGACGGCCCTCGCATCTTGGATCGCTCGCCCCGAAACGCGCCGCCGCGTCATGGCGGGCGGCTTTGCGCTCCTCTTTGTCGCCACGATCGTGGTCGATCTCCTGCCCATCCGGCTCTCGGTCGAGCGCCGCCCCGATCTTCAGCGCATGGCCCTGGCCGCGCGGACGCTCGTTCCGGCAGGGGAGCCCGTCGTGAGCTACGCCATCAGCTACTACTCGGTGAATCCGCAGTTTCTCTTCTACTCGGACCGTACGCTGACAGAGCCCCTGGGGACGCCAGCCGAAGTCAGATCACGGCTCGCGCAAGGCTCGTGGGCGCTCCTATCCCTCGACTCGTATGCCAACGTCGTGGGCGAGGACTCGACTCGTTATCCCGTCGTGGTCTCGAGCGGTGGCTGGACGCTCGTGCACCGAGCTCCACGGCCAGAGGTTCTGCTGGAGGCCCGCGAGCCCTATCGGTAGCCCGAGAGAACGCGGGCCGTCGCGCGTGTATTACTTCGGCTGTTGATAGATCCCGAAGATGTTCCCCGAGGGATCGCGGAAGCGGGCGGTGATCTCGGGCGCATCCATGCCGATGGGCTGGATGACCTTGCCGCCGGCGCCCACGACTTTGGCGACCGTTTCTTCCGCGTTGTCCACCATGATGTAGACGAGCAGTCCGACCTGTGTGGCGGGAGCACGGCCCTTCACCCAGGTGCCGCTCACCTCGCCGACCCCGTCGTCGAAGGCGGTGGAGCCGTCGCCGCGCGTGCGCGTCTTCCAGCCGAACACTTTCTTGTAGAACTCTGCCGAGCGCGCCACATCGTGCGTGGGGATCTCGAGGTAGCAGATCTTTCCGTTTCCGAGATGCGGCGCCGTCATCCGCTCGCCGCCTCGCCGCTCGCGAAGAGGAGCAGGAATTCGTCGAAGCTGTCGGCCACCGGGGTTGTCTGCTTCTCCACCTCGGCGCGATCGCGTGACACGATCTGCACGCGGTGGGGCAGGTGCACGATCGGCGGCGGATCCTCGTCGCCCCACTCGCCAAGGTCGAGACAGTAGACGTCGCCCGCGCGATTGCCGGCGACCACGACGTAGCCCAGCTCGAGGATCTCGGCCCCTGGCGAGTAGTGATGGTTCTCCTCGAGGAGGTGCGCCACGTCCCACAGGCGCAGCTCGCGCAGCTCGATGGTCTCGATGGGAGCGAAGTCGCGATAGAACCCGAGCACCGAATCGGGCATGCCGAGCTGGGTCAGCGACTCCATGTCGGTTTCCTCGGCGGGCGAGAAGACGTCATCCGGGGAGCTTCCGACTTCCTGGGCGATTCGCCGGGCGGCCCGCGCGTAGGCGGCCACCGGCTTGGCTCTGCGCTCGCGCTCTTTCACCATGGGAGCATTGTACGCCCAGCGCGGCGGCCGGGTTTCCTCGAAGCTCTCATGTCAGACTCCCGCCCGGCTCGAGCTCGGCGACCTCGATGCCCGAGCCTTGCAGCTCGGCCCGCAGCTCGGCCGGGGTTCCGAGCAGGGACGACCCCGTGCCGTAGTGCATGGGAAGCAACCGTTTCGACGCCAAGAGCCGCGCCGCCTTGGCCGCCTCGCGCGGGCCCATCGTGTAGTTGCCGCCGATCGGGAGCAGCACGATGTCGGGCGCGTACAGCTCGCCGATCAGCTTCATGTCGCCGAACACGTTGGTGTCCCCGGCGTGATAGAGCCGGAAGCCGTTCTCCAGCTCGAGCACGAACCCGGCCGGCTCGCCGAGATAGACCGGCAGCGGTCCCAGGCTCTTGTCCACGTATCCCGACGAGTGGTCGGCCGAGACCATGGTCGCCTTGAGATCGCCCGCGATCGTCACCGTGCCGCCTTTGTTCATGGGCTTCGTCTTCTCGACACCCTGCGCGCGCAGATAGTGGCCCAGCTCGGCGATGCACGGCACCTCGGCGTGAAACCGCTTGGCCAGCGCGACCGTGTCGCCGAGATGGTCGCCGTGCGCGTGTGTGGGCAGGATCGCGTCCACGCGCGTCAACGCTTCGCGCGCGCCGGCCGGGATCTTGGGATTGCTGAGCCAAGGATCGATGAGCACGACCTTGCCGCCCACCGAGTCGACGCGAAACGCGGCGTGTCCGAGCCACGTGATGCGACCACCGCCCAGGAACGAATCCATGCCTTCGACCTCTCCATGGAACCAGCGGGGAAGGAGCGGCGGCATCATACGTCGGGATACGCCGGGGGCAAAACGGGAGAGGGATGAAACGGGTCGGCCCGACGCCTTTCGGCGCCGGGCCGGGTGTTGGGACAGGGAGGTTTTCACGCTGCTGGTCGAGCGGGCAGGGACGCCGGGGTCACGGGATGTAGCGCGCGATGAAGCGAACCCCGCACCGCTCGTGCAGTGGCGCCCTCGCGGGCGCACTTCCATGTCATCGCAAGGCGTGTGCCAGGGGTGCGTAGCGGACGACAGCGGGCGCATAGGGAAGCGGGAACACCGTTTGGGCACGAGTGCGCCGCAGACTCGGATCCCACTCATGCGCGTCGGATGATGCGCCGGTGCAACGCTCCGTGCTGTTTGCGAGGAGTGGCGGAGCAGATGGCATTTTGCGAGGCGGGCAGGCGACTCTGAAAGCCGCTCGGCGACCTCGTGGGATCGACAGAGGAGTCGCATCGGGGCCACAGGCCGCGAAAAAGGCCGAGAATCGCCCTACACCCGCGCCGGGCTCGAAAGCCGCGCCGGGTCACAGATGCCCTGCGCCAAGCGCGTCGAGGCGGGCGCGCACAGCATCTCGGACAGGCCGCGCGCGCACGCCACCGCCCATCCCATGCCGTGTCCGGTGTAGCCACCGAGCAGAAAGACGTGCTCACGTCCCGGAACTCGACCGACGAGCGGCAATCCGTCCAAGGTGAAATCCATGATGCCGGCCCAGCGATGCGTGACCGGCGCCGGATGCTCGGCACTCGAGAGCCCCATCTCGCGCAGGAAGCCATCGAGATGATTCTGAATCGTGACCGTGGGCCGCGCGTCGTATCCGACCTCGCGCTCGAGATCCTGGTCGCGGAATCCGCCCACCAGCACGCGTCCATCGAGCGTCTGCCGCCAATAGTCGTATCCGTCGCGCGCGTACGTCGGATGATCGAACACGCGACGTGGCAGGGGCGCGGTGGCGAGCATCTGCGCGCGCTTGGGCGCGGTCCACGAGGCCGTCTCGGGCAGCAATTCGGGAAACCAGGCGTTGGTGGCAAGGACGATGGCGCCCGCCGAGACGCGCCGTCCGCCCGCGCACTCGATGCGCACGCCGCCCGGCTCGTCGCTCCAGCCGCGCACGCCCGCGCCCTCGAAGACCTTCGCGCGTCGTGCGCGTGCCCGCTCGGCCAGCCCCCACACGAAGCGCGCCGGATCGAGCTCGCCATCTCCCGCGACGAAGAGCCCGCCGTGGAACGCTTCGCGTCCCGCGTAGGGCGCGGGCAATCGCGCGGCCTCGTGCCACGTGCCGGGTAATCCGTCCTCGGCCTGCAGGGCCGCGCTCTCGCGCAGGGCGCGCGCTTCTTCTTCGCTCCCCGCAAGCACCCAGGCGCCGTGGCGCGCGTGGTCGCAGGCAATCTTCTCTTCTTGGATCAGACGCGCCGTCCACTCGCGGTTCTCGGCCGAGAGCGCGAGGGCGGCACGCGCCCGCTCGCGGCCCCATTGCTCGATCAGCTCGAGGTAAGGAGAGGCGAGACCGGCGAGGAGGAACCCGGCGTTGCGCCCGCTCGCCGCGCTCGCGATGCCGTCACGCTCGACCAGGGCCACGCTCACGCCGCGCTCGCGCAGGAACCACGTGAGCGCCACGCCCGAGATGCCTCCGCCGACCACGCAGACGTCGGCGGTGACCGGGCCCGCGAAATCGTCGAAGCGCGGGCGGTCGGCTCGATCGAGCCACAGGCTCGGCGGGATGTCGTAGGGGCCGGGTCGGGAGCCTGGAATCAAAGGCATGGCGTCAGGGTACCCGAGCCCGATTGGGGGGTGCATGGAAAGGGATCAGGGCCCGGGCACCCCCCTTGACCCAACCCCGCCGCTCCAAGTAACTTGCCTCTCTGGTTCGGTTTGCATTCAGCCTCCGCGGCCGCCTCGGCTCAATCCCGATCGCCCGCAACGACCATCGATCTCGAGACCCCTGGGCATGAATCGTAGCGATCTCTGGAAGCTTGTCGCCGTCCTTGCCGCCACTACCCTTTCCCTCGTCGTCTTGTACCCGTCGCTGCGCTTCTATCAGCTGCCGACGACGGAGCGCCTCGAGGCGCCCAAGGACTCGCCGGTCGCCAAGCTGCGCCAGAAGGCGATCGCGCTCGGCCTCGATCTCCAGGGTGGTCTTCACCTCGAGCTCGAAGTCGACCGCACCGGCATGACCGACGACCAGGCGGCGCGCGCCGTCGACCGCGCCATCACCGTGATCCGCGGCCGCATCGACCAGTTCGGCGTGGCCGAGCCGCTCATCCAGAAGCAGGGCCTGGATCGCATCGTGGTCCAGCTCCCCGGCGTGACCGACGTGCAGCGCGCCAAAGAGCTGATCGGCAAGACGGCCCAGCTCGAGTTCAAGCTCGTGGTCACGCCCGAAGAGGGGCAGCAGATCTTCGAGCGCATCGACAACACACTCGCCCAGCGCGTGAAGACGGGCCAGGTGAAGGTGGATACGGCGCTCGCGGCCAAGCCCCTCACTTCGCACTTCCTCGAAGCCGCCGGCGCCGAAGGCTTCGTGATGAGCGAAGACGTTCCCACGGTGAAGACGATGCTCGCCCAGGTCGATTCGCTGGTTCCCGGCGACGTGCAACTCGCCTGGGGCCCCGAGGACGAAGCGAGCGGACGCCGCGGCCAGTGGCTCTACGCGCTGCGCAGGGAGGCGGCCCTCGAAGGCGAGTCGGTGGCCAGCGCCCAGCAGCAGATCAGCCAGCAGCACCCCGGGAGCTGGGAAGTCGCCCTCAAGCTCACGCCCCGCGCCGCCACGCGCTTCACGCAGGTGACCGGCGCCAACGTGGGCCGCCAGCTCGCCATCGTGCTCGACGGGGTGGTCAACTCGGCGCCCTCGATCCGCGAGCGCATCCCGAGCGGCAACGCCAGCATCGAGGGACGCTTCACCTCCGATCAGGCCAAGGACCTGGCGGTGGTGCTCGAGGCGGGTGCTCTGCCGGCGCCGGTGCACGTGATCCAGGAGCAGGTGGTCGGTGCTTCGCTGGGCACCGATTCGATCAAAGCAGGGTGGAAGGCGGCGTGGGTCGGGACCCTGGCCGTCATCCTCTTCATGCTCGTCTACTACCAGCTCTCGGGCGGGCTCGCGGTCGCCGCTCTCATGCTGAACGTGCTCTACCTGCTCGCCTGTCTCGTGGGCGTGCACGCCACGCTCACCTTGCCCGGCATCGCGGGCATCGTGCTCACCATCGGCATGTCGGTCGACGCCAACGTGCTCATCCTCGAGCGCATCCGCGAGGAGCTGCGCAACGGACGCAGCATCCGCACCGCGATCCAGATGGGCTACGACCGCGCCTTCCGGACGATTCTCGACGCCCACGTGACGACTTTGATCTCGGCCGCGTTCCTCTTCCAGTTCGGCACCGGGCCGATCCGGGGCTTCGCCGTCACGCTTTCGCTGGGTCTCATCGCCAACATGTTCACCGCGGTCCTCTTCACCCGGCTCGTCTACGACTTGATCCAGCACAAGCGGACGCTGAGCCGCTTGAGCATCTGACGCGCGGCCGGTAGGACCGGGGACGCGGGAAGGAATTCATGCTCCAGATCCTTCACGACACCAACGTTCCATTCATGAAGTATCGGCGCTTCGCCTACCTGTTCTCGAGCGCCTGTGTGCTCGCGACTCTGGCGTGGCTGGTGATCCACCAGGGCCCGCGCCTGTCGGTCGACTTCACGGGCGGAACGCTGATGCGCGTGGCCGTCTCCAAGCCGGTGCCGGCCGACGCTTTCCGCAAGGCCTTCGACCAGGCGGGCTACCACGGCGCCGAGATCCAGACCGTGGGCCAGGACAACCGCGGGTACCTGGTTCGCCTCGGCCATCAGGAGGGGGCGGAGGGCTTCGCGCGCGCCAAGCAGGCGCTCGAGTCCGAGAATCCCGGCGTCACCGCGGAGCTGCGCGGCCAGACGGCGGTGGGACCCAAGGTGGGCTCGGAGCTCGCGAGCCGCGCCGTATGGGCGATCTTGCTCTCGATCTTCGGCATCTTGCTCTACGTCGGCGTCCGCTACGAGTTCAAGTTCGCGCTCGGCGCCGTCATCGCGCTCTTCCACGACGTGTTCATCGTGTTCGGCATCCTGTGCTTCGCCGGACGCGAGATCAATTTGACCTCGGTGGCCGCGCTGCTCACGCTCGCCGGCTACTCGATGAACGACACGATCGTGGTCTTCGACCGCATCCGGGAGCGCATGAAGACGCTCTCCAAGGAGCGCCACGACCGCGCCTTCGACATCGCTCTGAACGAAACCCTGTCGCGCACGATCATCACCTCGTTCACCGTGTTCCTCACCTCCTTGTCGCTCTACGTCTTCGGCGGCGAAGTGATCAACGACTTCGCCCTCGCCATGGTCGCGGGCGTGCTGTTCGGCACCTACTCGTCGATCTTCGTGGCCTCGGCCCTGGCGCTCGAGATGTGGAATTGGTCGGACCGGCGCAAGCGTCCGGTTCGCGCCCGGGCGGCTTGATGGGGGACCGGGAAAGGAACTGGGATCGCATGCGGCAGGATGTCTCGGCTTGGCGCACGCGCTCGGCGGTCGCGACGCTCGCGCTCTTCACACTCCTCGTGCTCGCGGCGGCCGGCTGCAGCCGCAACGGCGGCAACCCCCCTTCGGATTTCACGCCTCCGGGCATCGGCGGCGCCAACGTCCTCACCGTCGAGATGGTGAGGGACACGTCGGACCCGCTGAGCCAGCCTTCGGTGCGTCTGCGCGTCTACGACCGCTCGCAGGCCGACGGCTACGGGCTCTATCGCAAGCTGCCCGGCCAGGGCTTCGATCGCCTGATGCACGATCCGCTGCGCTTCGACGGCACCTACAACCAGCGCGTCGAGACTTACGAGGCGATCGATCACGATTGGCAGCCGAATCGCCAGGCGGAGTACTTGGCGCGCGGTGAGTTCGGCGGCGTCGAGACCGGGGTGTCGCCGACCACGAACGATGCCACGCTGCCCTCGGCCGCCAACGCCGACAGCCTGCTCGCCCAGGCGATCAACATCGTGTGCCCGGTGAGCACGAGTTCGTTCACGGCCAAGGTCGACTCCACGCCGGTGCTCAAGTGGAGCCCGATCCCGGGCGCGATCCGCTACTTGATCCGCATCGTCCGGCTCGACCAGCACATCTTCTTCTACGGCTTCACCCCGCCCGACGGCTCCACCTCCTACAAGCTCGGCTCGGGGCTCGGCGACGTGATGCACGAGAACACGCTCACCCTGAAGAGCTTCTTCTACTGGACGGTCGAAGGGATCGACGGCAACTCGCGCGTGGTGGGGCGCTCGCCGCTGCAGAACTTCGAGGTGCGCACCATCACCAAGCCGGATTCGTTGATCTTCTGCACCCCGTAGACGAAACCGGGCGGGCCCGTTCTAGAATGGAGGCGTGAGAAAGAAACTCTCGCGCCTCCTTTTCGTTTGCCTGGCCGGGACCGCGCTCGCGGCCGCGCCGCCCGCCCGGGCCGTGCCCAGCGCTGCCTTCTCCATCGGACGCCTCAAGTACGGCGGCGGGGGAGACTGGTACGGCGATCAGACGAGCCTCAAGAACCTGCTCGCCGGCGCCCACGACCGCCTGGGCATCGCGATCGCCGCCGAGGACGCGGACGTCGTCCAACCCCTCGACGAATCGCTGTTTCGCCATCCCTTCCTCTTCATGTCGGGCCACGGCAACGTGCGCTTCACGCCGGCCGAGGTGGAGCGCCTGCACGCCTATCTCACACGCGGCGGCTTCCTGTGGTGCGACGACGACTACGGCATCGACGCTTCCTTCCGCCGCGAGATGCACCGCGTGTTCCCCGATCAGTCCCTGGTCGAGCTGCCCTTTTCGCACCCGATCTTTCACCAGAAGTATGACTTCCCCGGAGGTTTGCCGAAAATTCACGAACACGACGGCGGTCCCGCG
This sequence comes from Candidatus Eiseniibacteriota bacterium, assembly GCA_035259005.1. Classification (GTDB taxonomy): domain Bacteria; phylum Eisenbacteria; class RBG-16-71-46; order RBG-16-71-46; family DASYSL01; genus DASYSL01. The sequence continues at coordinate 12,982 of DATFWU010000056.1, read as the reverse complement.
CGCGCTTTCGCTCTGTTCCACGAAGGCCGCCTCTGCGTGCTGTATACTTTTGATACGGATTTGGGGGATGGTCTCGAGGACGAGGGAGTCCATCCGGATCCTCCCGAGAAGCGCGAGCAGGCGCTTCGCATGGCTCTCGACATCGTCTCCTACGTCCTGACGAACTGAGCCACCCGAGCGTCCTGCGGGAACGCCGTCGCCTCCGCCGATCCCCCGAAGAGGTTTGGCACCGTGCCGATCCGCGAGGTCATTGCCGTTCTGCAGGGCCGCCTCCAGCGGGGTTTGTCGCACTACCGCTTGCGGCTCGTCGCCGGCGGATTCGTGCGCACGGTGGTCATCGGCGCCGCGGCCCTCCTCGCTTCGCTCTTCCTCGGCGTTCTCTTCGCGCACGTTCCCGGCGCCTACCTTCCGCTCGCCGTCGGCACCGCCGCCACGCTCGCCGCCTGTTTCGTCCGCTATTTGGTGTGGCCGCTCGTGGGCGCGCCCGATCTCCGCCGCTTCGCGCGCCAAGCCGAGGATCGCTTGCCCGAGCTGCGCTCGCTGCTCGTGAACGCGCTCGAGCTGGCGCCCATCGCCGACGGCACGCGCCGCGCCCCGGGCGATACATCGCCCGAGCTCGCGGCCGCGCTTCTCGCGCAGGCCGAGCGGCGCTCGCGCGACACCGACTTCCAGAAGCTCGCTCCCGACGCCTTGCCGCACGGCTGGGGGCGTCCGCTCGTCGTCGTGGCCGCGCTCTGGGTCGTGGCCTGGGTGGTGGCCCCGGGACCGCTGTCGCGCGCCGGCTTCGGTCTCCTGCATCCGCGGGCCGCAGCCGCGGCGGCGATCACCATCGACGTGCATCCCGGCAACATCACGCTCGCGCCCGGCGCCACGCTCGAGGTGCAGGCGCACGTCGACGGCTCGAGCGGAACGCCCAGCTTGAGCTTCGTCTCGCAGGGCCAGGAGCGCCGCGTGCGCATGCGCCCGGCCGGCGAGAGCGGCTCGTGGACCGGCTCGGTCGAGGGGATCGCGGCTCCCGGCGTCTATCACGTCACGCTCGGGCCCGTGTCGAGCCACGAGTATCGCGTCACGCTTTCGGGTGATGCGGCTCCCGTGTCTTTCGAGATCACCTATCGCTATCCCGCCTACACGCACCTGCCGGGGGAGACGCAATCGGCAACGCGCGCCGATCTCACCGGGCTCCAAGGGACGCACGCCACCGTGGTCGTGAACCTGGATCGCGTGGTGAGCCGCGTGTCGTGGACGCTGGGGTCGGCGCTTCGCAAAGATGGCGAGCGGCGCTGGGTGGGCGAGACCGTGCTCGAAGGCGAGCGCGACTACGATCTCGTGATCGAAAACGGCGGTCGCGCCGACCGTCACACCTACCACGTGCAGACGGTCGCCGACCGCCCGCCCATTCTCGCGGTGAGCGCGCCCTCCGGCGACATGGACCTGCCGCCCGGGGGCAAGGTGCCGATCGCGGCCTCGGGCGCCGATGACTTCGGCCTTCTCGACTTCTCGCTCGTCTACCAGACGGCCGCCGGCGCCAAGGCGCGGGTGCCGCTTCAGCGCTGGCCCGAGGAGCCCAAGGACGCGCAGATGCAGGCCGACTGGGACGCCGGCGATCTCGGTCTCTTGCCGGGGCAGAGCGCTTCGTTCTGGCTCGAGCTGCGCGACAACGACCGCGTGAGCGGTCCGCACGTCACCGAGAGCGCCCACTTCTCGATCCGCTTCCCGACCCTCTCCGAGGTCTATCAAAAGATCGACGACAAGCAGGCCGACGCCACCGACAAGGTGCAGAAGGCGCTCGACGACATGCGCGAGCTGTCCAAGCAGACCGACGAGCTCAAGCGCGACGTCGCGCAGAGCCCGCGCGACCGGCAGGGCCAGAGCTCGAACGGCTGGGACAAGCGTCAGACAGCGAAGGAGGCGGCCGACCGCCAGCAGGAGATCGCCGACAAGATGCAGCAGGTCGCCGACCAGATCGAAGAGAGCGCGCGCCAGGGGGCGGAGAACCAGGCCTTCCAGCAGGAAATGCTGTCCAAGATGCAAGAGATCTCCAAGCTCGTGCGCGAGCTCGATTCGCCCGAGCTCAAGGACGCGATCCAGAAGCTGCAGGAGTCGCTGCAGCAGGTGGATCCGCGCCGCATGGAGCAGAGCCTGGAGCGGATGCAGCAATCGCAGGAAGACTTGATGAAGGGCCTGGAGCGCACGCTCGAGCTGCTCAAGAAGGTGCGCCAGGAAGAACAGCTGCAGGCGGCCGCGCGCCGCGCGCAAGAGCTGGCGCAGCGTCAGGAGGCGCTCGAGAAGCAGAGTGAGAACAAGAGCGCGAACCAGGCCGAGCGTGAGCGCATGGCCAAGGCCCAGGAGCAGGCGCAGAAGGAGACCGAGGAGCTGAAGAAGCAGCTCGACGAGCTTCAGAAGCAGCTCCAGCAGAGCAACATGCAGAAGCCCGCGGAGCAGACCAAAGACGCCGGGCAGAATCTCGACCAGGCCACGCCGCAGCAGCAACAGGCTGCCCAGCAGATGCGCTCCGGCCAGCAGTCCCAGTCGCGACAGTCGAGCCAGAACGCCAAGCAGTCGCTGCAGGCGGCCGCGCAACAGCTCGAGCAGGCCGCCCAGTCGATGAGCGACGAGTCGCAGCGCCAGCTCGCCGACCAGGTGAAGCGCTCGGCGCAGGACCTGGTGGACCTCTCGAAGGCGCAAGAGGACATGCTGTCCAAGCCGTCGAGTGCGGATCAGCGCGCCCAGCAACAGCAGGACCTGCGCGAGGGCGCCGAGCACGTGTCCGACGATCTCTTCGACATGGCCAAGCAGACACCGTTCATGCCCCCCGACGCGTCCAAGGCTCTCGGCCAGGCGCTTCAGAACATGAAGGGTTCCGAAGAGGCTTTCTCGCAGCACGCCGAGCAGGAGGGCAAAGCGCTCGGCGAGGACGCCGCCGGCCAGCTCAACGTGGCGGTCATCGCGCTCAAGAACGCGCAGCAGTCGATGTGCCAGGGCAACAATCCGTCCGGCATGCCCAAGCCGAATGCCAACGGTCGCCAGCAGATGCAGAGTCTGAGCGGCCAGCAGAACGACTTGAATCGCGACACCCAGTCTTTGGTGGAGCGCCTGACGCAGCAGGAGCGGCTGGCGGCGGGCGATCAGCCCACCATGGAGCAGCTCGCCGCGCGCCAGGAGGCGATCCGGCGCGGCGTCGAGGAAGCGCAGAAGAATCAGCAGGAGGGCGATCTCCTGGGCCGCCTCGACGAAGCCAAGCGCGACATGGACGAAGTGGCGAAGAAGCTCCAGGAAGGGCGCCTCGACCAGGATCTGACCGAGAGGCAAAACCGCATCCTGTCACGGCTTCTCGACGCGCAGCGCTCGGTGAACCGCCGCGACTTCGACGATCAGCGCGAGTCGCGCAGCGGCGAGGACGTCTCACGTCCGTCGCCGCCGCCTTTGGCGCGCGACCTGCTCCAGCCCAAGGACCGGGCCGAGCGCGATCTCCTGCGCGCACGCGCCGAGCGCTATCCGGCCGAGTACCGGGATCTCGTCGAGTCTTATTTGAGGCGCCTGCAGGAGTCCCGTTGAAGTCCGTTCTCGCCGCCGCCCTCGTCCTCCTCCTCGCGGGCGGAGGGTGGGCCGTGGCGCGCGCACAGGAAAGCGTGCACGTCACAGCCGACAGCGTCGTGTTCGAGCGCTTCCAGAGCATGCGTTTCCAGGGCGACACGCCCGACGACGCCGACGAGGACATGGCGCTTCCGCCGGCCGACGAGATCGCGCTGGCGCGCGCCCTCATGCTGCTGCGCGCCTCGCACGTGGACGAAGCCCTGCCGGCGCTCCACGACCTCTGGCTGCGCTATCCGGCCTCGCCGCGCATCGCGAGCGCCACCGCCGCCGCCTACTTGCGCGCCGGCCGTCCGTTCGATGCCATGCATCTGCTCGAGGCTTCCGACAAGGCGGCGCGTGAGGCGCGCGCCAAGCTCGGCTCGAAGGCGGAGGCGCCGGCAGTCGATCCGCTGGCCGCGATGAAGGCCAACGTGCTGCTCGCCATGGGGCGGCGCAAGGACGCGATTCCCTGGATGGTCGAAGCTTCGGCGGCGCCGCGTGGCACCGCTTTCGCGCTGCGCGGGCAGCTCCTCGAGTGGGCCGACACGGATGACGTGGGCCCGCAGGTGGTGGCTGCCGCCGAGCGCCGCGCCGACGCCGCACCCAAGGACGTGAATCGCGCGCTGCTCGCGGCCGAGATCGAGTGCCGGGCGGGGAAGATCCAGGCCGCCCTTGCGCGCCTCACGCGCGCCGAGCCGGCGGGCGTGCCGCACGGCCAGCTCGCGCATGCTCTGGCCGAGCGCCTGGCGGTGGACTCGCAGGGCACGGCCCTGGCCACGCCCGTGTGGCTCGAGATCGCGCGCGGCCCCTACGACGCCAACCTTCGCGCCGACGCGCTGCGCCGGCTCCTGAACCCGAATCTGCTCGTCGCCTCGGGCAGCACGGTGCGCACGGTGGTGACGCCGATCACCGCTTCGGATCTCGAGTCCGCGTGGCGCTCGCTGCCGGCGGGGGAGGAGCGCGCGCAGATCGGGCTCGATCTCCTCCAGGTGCTGCGCGCGCGCGGCGAAAACGCCGCCGCCGATCGCGTGGCCACCGAGCTTTCGAAGAGCGGCGCTCCCGGCAAGCTCTCGGCTCCGGTCGACGTCGAAGCCGGTCTCCTGGCGCTGGGTCAGGGCAATCTCGACGAGGCGGGCAAGCGGCTCGAGCGGGCCCGCGCCCAGTCCTTCGACGATCCGTCGCGCGAGCGCGCCGAGTTCGCGCAGGCCGAAGTCCTCTTCTACTCCGGGCAATTCGACTCGGCGCTGGCTTCGTACGATCGCTTCTCGAACGCTCACCCTCTGAGCCCGCTCGCCAACGAGGCGCTGTCGCGCTCCTTTCTGCTCGAGGATTCGCGCGCGCCCGGGCTTCCCGCGCTCGCCAAGGGTCTCTACGCCGAGGCCCGGCGCCAGTGGGAGGAAGCCATCCGCTGGGCGGACCAAGCCGAGCAGGAGTCGCGCGGCTCGGATCGCCAGGTTTCGGAAGCCCCGCGCACCGACGGCGCTCCTCCCGAGTCGCTCGGGCTCGCCAATCCGGTGCGCGCCGAAGCGCTGCTCTTGGTTTCGCGCGCCCAGGAGGCCAAGGGCGCTCCCGGCGAAGCTCGCGCCGCGGCTCTCAGCGTGGCCGAGTCCTTGCCCGGCGACCGGCTCGCGCCGCTGGCGAGAAAGCGCGTCGGTGATCTCGATCTCGCGCGCGGCGACAAGGAGTCGGCGCTCGCCCAGTACGAGGAGATGCTGGCCCGCTATCCGCGCTCGTGGCTGGCCGCCGAGGTGCGCCGCCAGGTGACCGATCTGCGCTCGCAATTGCGCGCCGGGAGGACGCCGTGAAGCGCTGGCTTCTGGCTGCTTTCCTGCTCGCGCTCGGCCTGCCTTCCGTGTCCTGGGCCTCGCTGCTTTGCCCCATGGACGTGAAGCAGACCGACCACCTGCGTGCCTACGGGCTCGCCTACTGGGTGCTGCAGCGTGGCGAGAAGGTGGACTGGCTGCTCAACTATCGGGGCGGCTCTTTCCTCATGCCCGATGACGCCGACATCTCGCGCGAGGCCAACATTCGCGGCGTGGCCATCGAGCCGATCTCGGGCTCCGACGAAGCCCAGATCATGGCCACGATCGAGAACGAGAACATGGAGAAGGTGGTGCTCGAGAAGGCGCCCAAGGTGGCGGTGTACGTGCCGCCCACCGCGCAGCCGTGGGACGACGCCGTGCGCCTGGCGCTCGAGTATGCGCAGATTCCCTACGACCGCGTGTGGGACGAGGAAGTGCTGCGCGGCGATCTGGTGAAGTACGACTGGATCCATCTCCACCACGAGGATTTCACCGGCCAGCAAGGCAAGTTCTACGCCGCCTATCGCGACTTCGACTGGTACAAGGCGGAGAAGGCGGCGCAGGAGGCGATGGCCGCCAAGATGGGCTTCGCCAAGGTGTGGCAGCTCAAGCAGGCCGTGGCCCAGAAGATCAAGGACTACGTGGCGCGCGGCGGCTTCCTCTTCGCCATGTGCTCGGCCACCGACAGCTACGACATCGCGCTCGCCGCACAGGGCGTGGACATCGTCGACCTGCCCTACGACGGGGATCCGCCGGATCCCGCCGCCCAGTCCAAGCTCGATTTCTCGAAGTGTCTCGCGTTCCGCAACTTCAGCCTGATCACGGATCCCTACATCTACGAGTTCTCTGACATCGACATGACGCAGCAGGCCACGCTGCGCGGCCCCAACTCGGTGTTCACGCTGTTCGAGTTCTCGGCCAAGAACGATCCCGTGCCCTCCATGCTCACGCAGGACCACACCAACTCGGTCCCCGAATTCATGGGGCAGACGACGTCGTTCAAGAAGAGCCTGATCAAGCCCGGGGTCATGGTGCTCGCCGAAACGCCCGAAGCCGGGGAAGTGAAGTACCTGCACGGCGACTACGGCAAGGGCACCTTCACCTTCCTGGGCGGCCATGACCCCGAGGACTACCAGCACGCGGTCGGCGACCCACCCACCGATCTGTCCCTGCACAAGAACTCGCCGGGCTACCGCTTGATCTTGAATAACGTCCTCTTCCCGGCGGCCGAGAAGAAGAAGCAGAAGACCTGATCCCTTCGCTTTCGCCGCCAACCCCCATTCTCTTGCGGCAACGTCGTTTCCGTGCTACCAATGGGCGCCCGGCATGCATTCGATCGCCCGCTTTCCCCCCTGGAGGAGAGGAACGATGAAGCGCTCCATTCTCGCCCCGCTGGTCCTCGCTTGCAGCCTCGCGACCCTCGCCGGCTGCGGTGCCTCCGGACAGGAGAAGATCGTGGTCGGCGAGTACGGATCGCTGACCGGCACCGACGCGACCTTCGGCGGCTCGACGCGCGACGGCGTCCAAGTGGCGTGGGACGAGCTGGCAGCGCAAGGCGGCAAGATCGGCGGCCTCACGGTGGGCGAGATCACGCCCAACGACGACGAGGGCAAGGCCGAGGAAGCGGCGACCGCGGTGCAGAAGATCGTGAACCAGGATCAGGCGGTGGCGGTGATCGGCGAGGTCGCCTCATCGCGCTCGCTCGCCGCCGCCCCCATTTGCCAGAACGCAGGCGTGCCCATGATCTCGCCGTCCTCGACCAATCCCGAGGTGACGAAGCAGGGCGACTACATCTTCCGCGTCTGCTTCCTCGACGACTTCCAGGGCTGGGTGATGGCCAACTTCACCGCCGGCAACCTCAAGCTCAAGAAGGTCGCCATCCTCTGGGACGTGAAGAGCGACTACTCGAAGGGCCTCAAGCAGTACTTCACGACGGCCTTCACCGGCATGGGCGGCACCATCGTCGGCGACCAGTCGTACAGCTCGGGCGACCAGGACTTCCGCGCCCAGCTCACCTCTCTCAAGGCCAAGAACCCGGAGGCCATCTTCGTTCCCGGCTACTACACGGAGGCGGGACTCATCGCGCGCCAGGCACGCGAGATCGGCTTCAAGGGGCCGCTCCTGGGCGGCGACGGCTGGGAGAGCTCCAAGCTGATCGAGATCGGCGGCGACGCGATGAACGGCTGCTACTACTCGAACCACTGGGCGCTCGACTCGCCGGACACCAACCTGCAGCACTTCGTGGCCGAGTACAAAAAGAAGTTCAACACCGATCCGGACGCCATCGCCGGCCTGGCATACGACGCGACGCGCATCCTGTTCGCGGCCATGCAGCGGCTCTCGACCGAGGATCCCAAGACATTTGCCGGACTCTCCTCCAAGGCCGCGGGCACCGATCTGCGCAAGCAAGCGACGGCCAAGCTGCGCGACATGATCGCCCAGACCAAGAATTATCCCGGCGCCACGGGCCAGATCACGATCGACGCCAACCGCAACGCCTCCAAGCCGGCGGTGGTGATCCAGATCAAGAACGGCAAGAAGATGTTCGACACGACCACGTACCCCCAGTCGACTCCGGCCAGCTGACGCGGGGACGGCGAGCCGCGTGACCGAGTTTCTCCAGCAGCTCGTCAACGGCATCACGTGGGGGAGCGTGTACGCCCTGATCGCCCTGGGCTACACGATGGTGTACGGGATCCTCCGCCTCATCAATTTCGCGCACGGCGACGTCTACATGCTGGGGGCGTTCTTCGGCTACTTCTTGGCGCGCTGGCTCGCGCCCGCCGCCTTGCCGAGCGGACCCGAAGCCATTCTCGTGCTCCTCGTCTCCATGATCGGCGCCGGCGTCGTCGGCTTCTTGATCGAGCGCTTGGCCTACAAGCCGGTGCGGCGCTCGTCCAGGCTCGCCGCCCTCATCACCGCCATCGGGGTTTCGCTGCTGCTCGAAAACGGCGGCATCCTGATCTTCGGTCCCGATCCCAAGTTCTTCCCGCAGATCATCCCGGCGCACCAGTTCCAGCTCGGCGCCGGGGTCACGATCTCGAACCAGCAGGTGATCGTGATCGTGGTCTCGATCGCGCTCATGCTCGGGCTGCGCTTCATCGTGCTCTATACGCGGGTGGGCAAGGCCATGCGCGCCGTGTCGTACAGCCACACGGCGGCCGCCCTCATGGGCATCAGCGTGGACCGCATCATCACCTTCACCTTCGTGCTCGGCTCGATGCTGGCCGCGGCGGCCGGCGTCTTGGTGGCGGTGCAGAATCCCAAGATCGATCCGCTCATGGGCATCATGCCCGGCCTCAAGGCCTTCGTGGCCGCGGTGCTCGGCGGGATCGGCAACATTCCGGGTGCCGTGCTCGGCGGCCTCGTCATGGGCATCGCCGAGGTCATGGTGGTGGGCTATCTCTCGCCCACCTGGCGCGACGCCATCGCGTTCATCCTCTTGATCGCCATTCTTCTCTTCCGGCCGGCCGGCATCCTCGGAAGCAACACCGCCGAGAAGGTGTGACGTGAAGCGCCTCTTGATCACGGCGGCGACGCTGGCCGCGCTCGTCGTCGTGCAGATGACGATCCCGCGCCTGGTCAATCCTTACGTTTTCCAGATCATCGTTCTCTGCGGCATCAACGTGATCCTGGCCGTGTCGTTGAACCTCATCAACGGCTTCACGGGCCAGTTCTCGATCGGTCACGCCGGCTTCATGGCCTTGGGCGGCTACGCCTCGGCCATGTTCTCGCTGCACGTGGGCAAGGGCTGGGTGGCGGCGCTCACCGGCGCCGGCGTGCCCGCGGTGGTGGCCCAGGGCGCGGCTCTCCTCGTGGCGCTCGTGCTCGGCGGCTTGCTGGCGGCGGTTGCGGGCTACTTCGTGGGCCTGCCGTCCTTGCGTCTGCGCGGCGACTACCTCGCCATCGTCACGCTCGGCTTCGGCGAGATCATCCGCGTGCTCATCATCAACGTGGACGCCGTGGGCGCGGCCCAGGGCCTGCCCGGCATCCCGCAGTGGACGAATCTCTTCTGGATCGGGCTTTTCGTCGTGGCCGTGATCCTGCTGTCGCGAAACCTCGCGCACAGCACACACGGGCGCGCACTCTTCGCCATCCGCGATGACGAGGTGGCGGCCGAGGCCCTGGGCGTGAACACGACGGCTTACAAGGTGCTGGCGTTCGTGATCGGCGCTTTCTTCGCCGGCGTGGCGGGCGGGCTCTCGGCGCACTTCGTGTCGTATCTCAATCCCAGCTCGTTCACCTTCCTGCGCTCGATCGAGATCGTCGCCATGGTGGTGCTGGGCGGTCTGGGCAGCGTGACCGGCGCCACGCTCGCCGCCATCGTGCTCACCGTGCTGCCCGAAGCCCTGCGCTCGGCACTCGCCTATCGCATGGTGATCTACGCGCTCATGCTCATCGTGCTCATGATCACGCGGCCGCAGGGGCTGCTCGGCAACCGCGAGTTCTCCTGGAAGGCGGTGCGCGACCGCCTGAGCCGCCGCCGCGCCACGGGACCGGCGACGTGAGCGAGCCGCTCCTCCGACTCGACAAGGTCGGCATCCAATTCGGGGGTCTGAAGGCAGTCTCCGATCTCGATCTCGAGATTCGCGAGGGCGAGCTGGTGGGCCTGATCGGCCCCAATGGCGCCGGCAAGACGACGGTGTTCAATCTGATCACCGGCGTCTACGCGCCCACCTCGGGCCGCATTCTGCTCGACGGCAAGCCCATCCACGGACTCAAGCCGCACAAGATCGCCAAGCTCGGCATCCTGCGCACCTTCCAGAACATCCGGCTTTTCCCCTCGATGACGAGCCGCGGCAACGTGTGCGTGGCCGAGCACATGCACGCCCAAGCCGGGCTGGCGCCCGCGGTGGCCGTGACGCGCGCCTTCGAAGAGGACGAGCGGGCGATCCAGAAGCAGGCCGAGGAAGCACTCGCCTTCCTCGGGCTCACGAGCGTCGCCGAGCTGCGCGCCAACGAGCTGCCCTATGGCCAGCAGCGCCGCCTCGAGATGGCGCGCGCCCTGGCGGGCAAGCCGCGGCTCTTGCTTCTCGACGAGCCGGCCGCCGGTCTCAATCCCAACGAGACCGAGCAGCTCATGCACCTGATCGAGGAGATCCGCACGCGCTTCAAGATCACGATCCTGCTGATCGAGCACGACATGCGCGTGGTCATGGGGGCTTGCCGGCGCATCGCCGTGCTCGACTACGGCGTGAAGATCGCCGAGGGCACGCCCGACCAGATCCGCCGCGAGCCCAAGGTGGTCGAGGCCTACCTCGGAGAAGAGGTCGAGGCCGATCTGGGAAAGGGCCACTAGCGTGCTCTCGGTCGAGGGGCTCGACGTCTACTACGGCGCCGTGCACGCGCTCAAGGGCGTGAGCGTGAAAGCCGAGACGGGCGAGATCGTCACCCTGATCGGCGCCAACGGAGCGGGCAAGAGCACGCTCCTGCGCACCATCTCCGGCCTGGTTCCTCCCAAAGCCGGCAAGATCCTCTTCGAGGGGCGGGACATCACCAAGATGCCGGCCCACGAGATCGTGGGCCTCGGCATCTCGCAATCGCCGGAGGGCCGCATGGTGTTCGCCAACCTGACGGTGGCCGACAACCTCGACCTGGGCGCCTACCGCCGCAAGGACCGCCCCGGCATCGCCGCCGATCGCGAACGGGTGTTCCAGCTCTTCCCGCGACTGCTCGAGCGCAAGAAGCAAAGCGCGGGCACGCTCTCGGGCGGCGAGCAGCAGATGCTGGCCATCGGCCGCGCTCTCATGTCGCGCCCGCGCCTCCTGCTCCTGGACGAGCCGTCGCTCGGACTCGCGCCCCTGCTCGTGCGCGAGATCTTCCGCACGATTCGCGAGATCAACCAGCGCGGGGTCACCGTGCTCCTGGTCGAGCAGAACGCGCACATGGCGCTCACCGTGGCGCGCCGCGGCTACGTGCTCGAGACGGGCCGCGTAGTGCTCGAGGATCGGGCCGAAACACTGCTCGCGAACGCGCAGGTGAAGGACGCCTATCTCGGCGGCTCCTGAGGCACGCCAAGCCCGGTCCGAGACAGGGAACAAAACTCGTGATATCCTCTTCGTCCTCTGGTTGACCCTCGCTTTCGCGGGGGCCTAGACTGGAATCACCCGGCTCCACCGCCCCGATTTACCCGTGCACCACGGGTTTCGCCCCCGGTCCTGCCGAAGGGATGGCCTATGTCACCTGTTTCCTGGATCGCCGTCGCGAGCATCATCGCTGCGCTGGCGCTGGTGGTGATCGCCGTGTTCCTCGTGCGGCTTCTCATCCAGCTCCGCCGGACGGCGTTCGAAATCGAGCAGACGGCGCGCCGGGCGCAGCCCGTGCTCGCGGAGATCGAGGTCGTGGTACACGAGCTCCGGGGCACGACCGGTTATCTGTCGAGCACGGTGACGAGGCTCGACCGCTTCGTCGGCAGCCTGGAGCAACTGGCCGATCGTGCGGCTCGCACCGGCTCCGTGGTCCTCTCGGGGATCGGCGGGCCGGTGGGCAAGGCGGCGGCGCTGTGGACCGCGGTGCGCACCGGGGCGGGTATCTTTCAAAAGATTTTGGGACGCAATCACAAGAAGCCGCGGGCACGCGAGGCCGAGGAGGCCAAGGCGGCTTCGCGAGAAGAGTAGAACGCGATCGAGGAGGGTGACGTGAGTGACGAGAATGGAAATGCCGCCACCGGAGTCCTGCTGGGAATCATCATCGGCGCCGCCGCCGGGGCCGCCCTGGCGCTGCTGTTGGCGCCCGCGACCGGCGAGGAGACGAGGCGCCGGCTGGGCGAAACCGCGCGCAAGCTGGGCAGCGAGGGCAAGCGCCGCTTCGACGACCTGCGCGACGCCGCCGGCGATCGGGTTTCGGAAGTGAAGGAGGCCGTCCGGGCCGGCCGTGAGGCTTACCGGGACGCGCGCTCCACGCAGCGGGAGCCCTCCATGGGCTCCTAGGCCGCGATCCTTTGCGATCGCGGCGGGGTCGCCCGGTCCACGCCAAGCGCGGCAGGGTGCCCCATGACGAGGGGCGGATCGCAAGATCCGCCCCTCTCGCTTTACGTTGTGCTCCGAAGATTGCGGATGCCATGTTTCGAAATGAATAGGACTTAGCTTTTCAGTGCCTCGGCCCAGGACGCCCTCGTCAACCAGCCTGCCTTCCCGAGCCCATATCGGACCTGGCTTCGAATCATCTCGAGATTCTGCTAGGAGCTCGACCAACGGCTCATCCCAAGGGCAAGTCCATTCAGCGCAGCAAGTTGTGCCTCTTGAATGGTCTTGGTTCCGTCCATCCACAATCTTCTGAGCACAAGGGATTTCGTTGCCCGTAACCCGGACGAATACGCTAGGCTAGCGCCCGGAAAGCGGAAGCCGCCCCCGGCGGCTCCGATTGCGCACAGGAAGAGAGGAGAATCGGATGAGTGCTGATACCGCCCGCCCCGCCACCGCAGCCGAGAAGGCGGCCATCCTTTGTCGCGACGAGGCCACGGCCGAGTTCCGCGCGGATGGGATGGAGGGGGCGAACTACCGGGTCTCACCGCCCTTCGAGGCGACGAGCGTGGCCCGGATCGACCTCAATGGCCGCCACGGCCGCGTTCGGGCCGGTGGAGCGAGGGTCTTCTACGTCCTCGGCGG
>DATFWU010000055.1:0-2706 GCA_035259005.1 Candidatus Eiseniibacteriota bacterium | reverse complement strand
CCGGGAGGACCCCACGCGAGCGACCTCGCCATCCGGGCTCAGTGCCACGAAGCGGCACACGGGGATGTCCGGCTTGTCACCCTCGGCGCCCACCGTCCCCATGGGCTCGCGCAGAAGACGATAGGAGCGGAGGAAGCGCTCCGCGCGCTCCACGTCGGCCTGCACCTCGAGATGATCGCCATGCGCGGTGGCTCGGACGATCCAGGCACGGAGGGGCAGGGCGAAGCGGTCGAAGGCGCCCACGCCGATCGGATAGGTGAAGTCGCGGAACACCTCGAGGGTGACGCTCGCCTCCGACCACTTGCCGAGCTGATACGGCCCGTTGGTCACCAGGAAGTGACTGCGGCGCTGGTAGAACTGCCGCAGCGACTGCCATCGGTGCTGCGCCTCGTCGGCCGTCACCAGCTTCTTGAGAAGCGGAGGAATGTAGTTCTGCGCGGCGTAGGTGTCGACGAGGCCCGCGAGCTGGGCCTTGAGCTTCGCATCGCGCGCGAGATCGAGCCAGGGCACACGCCGCCGCGCGGCTTCCTCGCGGATGACGGCGGCCCAGCCACGCGCCTGCGCCTCCTCGATGAGGGTGAGCACCGTCCAGGGCACGGGACTCCAGGGCAGCGCCGCCTGTCGCTCGGCGGGCTCGAGGGCGCCCGTGGTGTAGACATCGATCACCGGGGTGACGAAGGTGAAGCTGATGTCGGCGAACTTCTTCACTTCGGTCTCGGTGCGGAGAACCTTGACGCCGCCCAGCCAGTCGCTTCCCTTGGCCGCGGAGGCGCGGGCGGCGAGGAGCACGGGATAGATGGCGTCGGCCGCCGTCATGCGCGTGCCGTCGTGGAAGGCGGAAGCGCCCACGCGATAGGTCGTCTGCGCCTCTGCAGTCTTGCCCTTGCCCACCTCGCGCGCCGGCCCGGAGCCCGGATCAGGCTTGAGCGCATCCTCGGGGATGGCGCCGGCCGCGCTCGGCGTCGCAGTCACCCGGTTCGGTACCCAGTCGGCGGCGTAGGGGGCGGGGAACGCAGCGGGATCACCGAGGGCGGCCCAGAGCAGGCGCCCCGCAGGATCACTGAAGCCGCCCACGGGATTCCAGGCGGCGGTGGGTCGGCCCCCGATGCCCACGCGCAGCCAGCCATTCCACGGGAAGTCCTTGAGCTTCACCGCCCGGATGAACGCCGCCGAGTTGAAGCCCGTCTGCGAGTCCGCCACGATGTTCTCGATGCCCTGTGAGAATTCCGCGCTGTAGACCTCGCGGCGGAGCGCGTAGCCCGCTTCCATGCGCTCGCACCCGCCGGTGAGCGCGCGCACGAGACGTCGCTCGAGGGCGACCTGCTCCGTCGCCCCGTCGTAGGCGGCGCTGATCAGCCGCCGATAGGATTCTGCCGCGACCTGCCGGGCGGCGGGATCGGCCACGCTCCCGTTGTGGAGGAGCCAGGCGTGATACCAGCCTTGCTTCATCCACGGAGGGCCGAGCGAGCCGTTGAGCCCGGTCCGCTGCGCGGCGAGCAATTCGTCGAGCGTGATCTCTTCGACGGTGGCATCCCAGGCGCCGTCGGCCGTGCGCAGCTTTCCCGCCGCGCGCTCCGCCAACGGGCCGCGCGCCCGCAGCCGGAACGTGTCACCGAGGGATGCCTTGACGGCGGGCACGAGGTCGGCATGCTCGAGATAGTCGGCGTGATAGGGCGTCACCGGATAGGCATGCGCGGTCCAACTCGGGCCCGGGACGAGCGAGCCCACGATGCGGCGCGCACGATCGCAGCGCCGCTCGGCAGTGTCGAGGCCCGGCGCGGCCGGATTGAGGGTGACCACGAGGAAGGCGCCGAGCGATTCCACCGTCGCCATGTCCGCGGGAAGCTTGCGCCCGGCGAAGGGATCGGCGCCCACATAGGCCTGCACCGTGCTCTTGGCGATGAGGGCGGCGGCGGCCGCCGGCTCGATCGAGTCGATCTTGATCTCTTGCGGATAGAAGGAGGGATAAAACGGTAGCTCGTGGCCGGCACGCGCCGACACGGGAAGACAGAGCACGATGGCGAGCGCGGCGAGGAGCCAGACGCGAAGCGGGGGGCGGCTCTCGCCACCCCCCGTCTCCACGCGAGGCTGCAAGATCAGGCCGTGGCCTTCGGCCAGGTCTTGTCGATCCAGGTGTAGGTCCGGGTCTTGTCGTCGGAAGGCGCCGGCCAGTTCGGCGGCGCCGTGATGTTTCGGATGGGGATGGTGATCATGCGCTTCGGGTCGAGGATCTGGAACTCGTAGTCCTTGGAGTTCATGCTGAAGCCGGTCACGGCATCCTTGTAGGCCTGGTGATTGTCGGCGCGGAAGTACACATAACCGGCCGGCCCCGACATGCCGAGGTTCTCCAGCTGGCTGATGATCATCTCGTCGTCAGGCCAGCCGCCCATCAGCTTGTTGGCGCGATCGATGGCCATTTCGAGCATGTGCATGGTCACGTAGGCGCCCTCGGCCTGGAAGTTCGGGTACTCCTTCCAGCGCTCGAGATACTTCTTCACGAACGCGTCGTTGATCGGCCACTTACCGTCGGGCGGGTAATTGAAGTAGTAGTTCGAGTGCACGCCTGCGATGGCGCCTTCGGGGTGATCCTTGCCGATGGCGTGCGGGGCGACGCCGAAGGCGATGGTGCTCGCCAGCTTCATCTTCTTGAACATGTCGTAGCGCAAGGCCTGCTTGTAGAAGGCGACGTAGTCGCCGCCCCACACG